>CAZFCR010000020.1:6580-17171 GCA_964517305.1 uncultured Akkermansia sp. | reverse complement strand
CTTCAGGGCTTGTCTTAGTTTACTCATTTGAATCGGTTTATTGGCCATATGGTCTGAAATAAAACAGGGAGATACCCATTTATTCAGACTTATAGCTTAACCGACTCTTGACATTTTATTCTTAAAAAGAGGTGGCCAGTTTCCCTCGGAAACTGGTGGTCAATTTGCTCCGGAATGAAGTGGTCAGTTTGGTGCGGAATCAGGTGGTCATTTTACCGCGGAATTCACTGGTCAATTTGATCCGGAATCAACTGGTCAATATACTCCGGAATTTAGTGGTCAATTATAGCGGAATCTCCAGCTTTTTTAAGATGAGAAAGAATTTTCTCCAGATCCTTTGTACATCTAGGGATTCCTCTTTGTCCTGGCTGCGATTTTGCAGCGACAAGCACAGATAATTGCTTCTCATATACAGAGCTGCTGTTTTCCGTTGATTTTAAAACGTTGATTACCGCGACTATTGTTGGGTGTGCATTACTTAATTCCATATTTAACGTGAATTTATCATACCATTAATAAAAGTTTTTCATGCGCCTGAGCGGTCATTAGTTTTGGGTCAACAATTTAGAAAAAGAGGGCAGAAATAGTCTGATAGACAATATGAAATTATGAAATAGATTGAAAAAATCAAAACTATTCTAGATTTGAGGTATAATGCGGATTATCGATATTTAAGTTACTTTTAAATCAACATTTTTTTAAATGAGCGCTTTAATTATACCCTGTTATATTAAATCCCAATGGGACATTGAATGCCTTAATCGCTTGTTAGACAGCGTTCAGAAACAGAGCCAGGCTTTTGAAAAAGTATTTGTGGTAGATGATGCAAGTCCATTAAGATATTCAGTTACGCATTCTTTTGTTGAACTACTTGCCGTGCCAAACAATGCTGGTCCAGCAAGCGCAAGAAATATTGGCATCAACAAAGCTTTACGTTTAGGGATCAGGCATTTACTTTTTACTGACCACGATTGTATTCTTGATTCTCGATGGAATGAATGTATGACATACTTCCTTGACCAGACAAATTTCGCAGCAGTTGGCGGGATGACATACTCCTGGGGCAAAACGCTACTTGATTATTATCACGATATAAATGGAACACTGGCAGGCAAGTGGTTACTGCCCGACAAAAAGGAATTGTGGTATATGCCGTCCCTTAATTTTGGGATGAAAGCCTTTGCAGCGGAAGAATTTCCGTTTGATGAAAGGTTCCCTACCGCTGCCGGTGAAGATGTAGATCTATGTCTGCGTTGCGCAGCAAATATAAGATAGGCTTTTGTCCGGAGGCAAAACTCTGGCATGATTACGGGTACAAAAATTCTATAACAGGGTTTAGGAAATTTATGGAACTATTCAAGAAATACAAAAGTTCCAGCGCAACTGTGTATCAAGTCATCTCCTACGACTTGATTATTTGTAATATCATTTTCATCCTCTCCACCGGTTTAAAGTAATCTCTCCTTTTACCCTCGCGCGATCTCACCAAATGATCATTCAATACGGCATTTTTTTCTTTGAGATCTCTAACCTCCCAACTCGGATACAAATGACTGAACCTGTATTGATAAATAAATTCATTCATAGTGCCGATCGTTCGCTTGTCATTGTTAGTCCACGTTAATGTAAGAGGAACGATTTTCTGAACGAACAGCAAAACTTCATCCGGTGAAATTACTTTATCGAAAACAAGCTGTTCTGTAACACGTTGAATAAAACGTGTTGCAAAATCCTTAATCATTGATTTTTTTATATCCATGATTAAAACAGCATAATAACTTTTGTTGTTCACCAGTATGATATTTTTCTGATGCTTTATATTGAACAGGTGCGCGTTCCAATCGCCCAGGGGATTCTCGGGGTGATCTATCGCGCTATGAATCTTCTGAGCACCGAAGAATTTCTCCAAAGTTTTTGTGCAATAGATTGTTGCCATCTGTGTAAAATTACCTTTTTCTCATTTACGCACCATTTTCCAAGCTTCTCAACCGATAGACGGGCATAAACCCCTGTGCAGTCACCATAGTTTCTGCCCGCGCGATGTTTTCCGTATTAATTCCCATTTGTTTTTGAATAAAAACGACACAATTCTGATCATATTTCCATGATTTTCTCATGGATTTCGTTATGTCGTTAATGATTTTTCAATCGCTCCGCAATACCTCCCTAATCTAATTCCATTGCTCCGGGAATGCGGTCAACTAATCCCCGGTTCCCCCGATATCTCCCCGATATAATCCCAAAATGTGTTTAATTGCTCCGATCATCGTTTTAATTCATCCTGTAACGAACTGACGGTGTTCTTGACTCGTCCTGAAATAAGTTGATAGTGTTGGTGATAAATCCTGGTTTTGACAGGACCCCCATGCGCATGAAGAATGCTGAAACAATTCTGCATGACATGTATGTGCGTTAAACACCAAACCATCTACAGAAAGAACAGTGAGTTTTGGTGAACTAAAAAAGCACAGCCTGTTGCCTGTGTATAATAAAGTCTAATCTATGCCCAAGCTTCCTGTTCGATACTCTAGCCAGGCCTTGCCTCTATTCAAAATGGCTTGTGTGAATGAAGACCTTGATCCTCCTTTCTTGTGTTCAGATATTACCCAATTCCTGAAGTTCTCAATTGATCTGATGACAATGAACATACCTGCTGGAAGAGCGAGCTGACCTTTATGGTTTGCAAAATCATTAAAGGCCAGATATATTGTTACACTTCCAAACACCAACTCAAGGAAACAATAGAGCAAAGGAACTCTTAGCTTCAATCTCACAAGGAAGACTGCAATGAACAGAGCAACTGTTGTGCCTTGCAAGTGTCTAATCGTGTCATCTGCGAAATAGTGAACAATTGCATCAAAACTATGATAAGCTTTCACTTGCACAACTCCCATAACGATCGAAGACGTCACAGCAGCTGTAACAGAAAAATATTCATAGAACTTCTTTTTCTTTTTTGTATTTGACGATGAGAGTTTTTCCATACCTGAACATACTTTTTTTCTGGACCATCTGCAACCCGATTGTCTGACAAACCACACATTTCTGAAACGCCTCTCGGAAATTGAGCAGACACCGCCTGCGAAATGTCGCAACGGCAATTTCATCTGGCCGGGGTAAATAGAAAAACGCTTGCACAGAAATTAAAATAAAACGGTTTAAGTCTTTCATTAAACACGAGCCCGGCCAGTTCAAGTACCGATAATCTTTTCTTCCGTTGAGCAACCAAGGTGAACAAAAGTAAAAAGAAGTAAAACTTTTTCAATAAACATCAAATTTCGGGTCAGCGTCAAATTCCGTGTGTTTAATTTTGTATTTGCAACCCCCGCGCCATTATATTGATAATCAATAGGATAACAGTACGTAAATTTGTATCTTTGTACAGGCAAATCGACGGGGGATCTTGCAATCATATATGAAGAAGGAAATAAAAAAGCTGTCGGTTGAACATTGTCGTAAGTTGATTGGTGATGCTTCTAAAAAATATTCTGACTCAGAGATATTACAGATCAGGGACTACCTGTATTCTCTTGCGGAAATTGAATACAATATCATCGTTTCGCACAACTTGTCTGACTCACAAATTACAGAACTAAAAATTGCAGCTTAATGAGAAAAGCAATCTTGTATATCCGCGTATCTACAGACGAACAAGCGGATAAAGGTTACAGCCAGAATCACCAGGAAGAACGTCTCAGAAAATTTTGTGAGATCAATGGTTACGAAGTAGTGTCTGTGTATCGCGAAGACTACTCCGCAAAAACTTTTAACCGTCCGCGTTTTAATGAATTGCTGGCATTCCTGAAAAAGAATAAAAACAAAGCAAATCTCCTTGTGTTCACGAAGTGGGACAGGTTCTCAAGGAATACTGCGGACGCCTACGGCATGATCTCTACGCTTGAAAAGCTGGGAGTTGAGAGTCAGGCCATTGAGCAGCCCTTAGACCTGGGCATTCCTGAAAACAAGATCATGCTGGCTTTTTATCTGGCAGCACCGGAAGTAGAGAATCACAGACGATCGCTGAATGTGTTTGTAGGAATGCGCCGTGCTAAAAAAGAAGGTCGCTGGATGGGCACCGCACCAAAGGGTTACAATAATATTACGACGGCAGAAGGTAAAAGGATCATCGTGCCAAGCGAGGACGCACCATTTCTCAAATTTGCATTTGAACAGCTTGCATCAGGTCATTTTGCTATTGAACATGTGCGCAGGATGTGTAATGAGAAAGGATTGATATGCGGAAAAGACAACTTCTGGCAGTTGATGAAGAATCCGGTGTACTGCGGCAAGATCCAGATCGCTGCATACAAAGATGAAGAATTTACTATCGTGAAAGGTCTTCACGAACCCATCATCTCCGAGGAGCTCTTTGATCATGTGCAGGATGTGTTGGCCGGAAAAAAGCGATTACCATACTCATCAAGGGTAAAAGAGGAATTCCCATTACGCGGCTTTGTTACATGCCCAAGATGCCAGAAAAACCTCACGGCAAGTTGCTCAAGGGGAGGTAGCGGCAACAAACATTATTATTACCACTGCATTAAGGGTTGTCCTGAGCGAATAAAAGCCGCAGTACTTCACGATAGCTTCGAAAATATTCTCGAAAACATCACCTTCGATTCCAATTACAATACTCTTTACGAAACAATAAAAAAACAAATATCAGAATCTAAGACTGAAGAAAAATCGGCAATTAAACAGATCGATCAGGTAGAATTAAAAAAGAACCGCGACCGTCTGAAAAATGCTGAACAGATGATGCTCGATGGTTTAATTACACCTGCTGAATATCGCGACATAAAAAAGAGGTATGAAGTTATGATCGATACCACCATCAAAAAAGAACCGTCCACAAGCGCAGTAGATTCCGAATTCAAGGCAAATCTGAAACGCGGTCTGTGCGTGCTTAAAACCCTGCCCCAGATCTATCTTACAGCAAAAATCAGGGACAGACAGGCAATTATCCGTTCGATCCTCGCCGAAAATCTCACAATTTCAGAAAACGGAGTTCGAACGGGAAAACTGAATTCGGTGTTTTCGATGATCGCCAGTATTGACAGGGCCTACAGCCCGAAAAAAAAGCGGACAGTTGCAAAAATTTTACAACTGTCCGCTAGGGAGGTCCCGAGCGGATTCGAACCGCTGTAGCAGCTTTTGCAGAGCTGAGCCTAGCCACTCGGCCACAGGACCATTTATTTTACTCCTTACACAGCTTTTGCAGAGCTGAGACTAGTCTCGTCACGGGTGACGAGACCACAGGACCATTTTGTTTTTAAGAGTTTACTCTCTCTGAGCCTTGCCTCCCGATAAAGTTCGGCTTCAATAAGGCTCTTTTATTGAAGGAGCAA
Source organism: uncultured Akkermansia sp. (assembly GCA_964517305.1). Classification (GTDB taxonomy): domain Bacteria; phylum Bacteroidota; class Bacteroidia; order B-17B0; family Aurantibacillaceae; genus Aurantibacillus. The sequence goes on along the minus strand of CAZFCR010000020.1, from coordinate 11,823 downwards.
AAATAATCATTTTTTAGTAATAACAGCCGCATGGCAGTAAATACAAAGGAATAATAATTTTCTTTTAGTCATAATCGTTAAAAATCAGCAAGATACCTTTTTCTTAATAATCTTCTAAAGCCAGTCGCATTTATCGGGCAGCTCAGAATTCTGATAATTACCCGGCTTAAAACGAAGCACACGGTTTTACATCACACGTGCTTCAAACATCATTTATTACGTCGAAAAATGCTGTTCACACAACGACCCCCACATTCCGCGAAATTATCGCTACCTTTTCATTACAAAACGCATTTCATTCCGTCATCCTAAACACCCAACATATCATGAGATTTATCGTAATTATCATCTTGCTGTGTTTTTTTGAACTCCGCAGTCAGCCGTTTATAAAAACCTCTGGCCAACCGCTTTCTTTCCGTGAAATGCAGAGACAGTTTGGCGATTTCAAAAAACAAAAAGATCTGAGTCAGGAAAAATACTGGAAACATTTTAAACGTTATGAGGCCGATATGGTGCTTCACTGCAATGGACACGGAGAGCCTGCCGGTTTTTCGGAGTTCATCCGCGAAGCGCTGGCAGCCACAACTCATCCATCAAACACGCGTGTCTTAGCTGATCCCTGGTCACCAACCGGACCATCAGTGTTGCCGGATAATTTACAGGGTTATGCGCCTAACGGCATGGGACGAATCAACTGCGTTGCTTTTCATCCCACTGATACAAATACCTGGTACGTTGGAGTTGCTCAGGGCGGATTATGGAAAACCGTTAATAATGGTGCATCGTATACGCCGCTTACCGACAATCTTCCGATCATCAGAATCAGCGACATCTGCCTCGACCCGAATGATCCGAATACCATTTACATTTCTCTTTGTGATTTCGCATACGTGGATAAAGGTCTGTACCTCGATGGCCGCAAACGTCATACACATTATGGTCTGGGCGTTTATAAAAGCACAGATGGTGGCGGCACCTGGTCAGCAACAGGTTTAACGTTTCAGAACACACAGGGAGATGCTTCGCTGATCAAAAAAATATTTATCAATCCCGCTAATTCTACTGAGCTGCTTGCCTGCGGTGTCAGCGGCATGTACCGCAGCACAAACAGCGGTGTCAGCTGGACAAAAAAACTGGATACTTTATTCTGGGACATGGAAAGGCATCCCTCCGCTCCGTCTACTATCTACGCCGCTTCAGGCTGGTTAAGAAATGCAGACATTGGAAACGCGGGAGTTTACAAATCAACAGACTTCGGAAATACCTGGACACAGCTAAATACTAATATGCCCGCACAGGGCACTATACAGCGGGTTGATCTCGCTATTGCGCCAGGCAATCCCTCGAACATCTACGCGCTTACCTGCGACGATCTTGGAGGTTTCTACGCCATTTATCAAAGCACGGATGCAGGCGCGTCGTGGAACTTCAAACCCAATGCCCCGAACATTCTTGACTGGAACCAGGGATCAGACCAGGGAGGACAAGGTGTTTACGATCTTGCGATTTGTGTTAACGACACCAACGAAAACCTGATCTATACCGGGGGAATAAACATGTGGGCCTCTCATGACGCCGGAGAAAATTTTAAGAAAGTCACGCACTGGACTTATCAATTCGGTACAAACACCATCCATGCCGATATTCACAATATTCAACAACAGCCAGTCAGCAAACATTATTTTGTGAGTACCGACGGAGGGCTTTACAAAGCGCATCGCATTGACACTTCAAATACGGGAAATAACTGGACCACAGACTGGACATTTTTAAGTTCAGGAATGCAGATCACTTCCTTTTACCGGCTTTCAACAGCGCGTGATAACAGCGACAGGCTGATTGCCGGCGCGCAGGACAATTCAACATTTTACCGTAACAGCGGCAACTGGTCTACAGTGTTTGGAGGCGACGGCATGGACAATTTTATTCCGGCCAACTCTCCGGGAGAACTCATTGGATCAAGTCAGTTCGGGACTTTTTTTTACAGCGATAACGATGGGTTCAGTGGTTATATATTAGGAACGAATCCTCTTTTTGAAACCTCCGAATGGACCGCGCCAATCGCCGGGGATTATAACAATCCCGGAGTGCTTTATGTAGGTAATCAAAACATGGTGCGCTCAAATGATGGTGGTTTCAGCTGGAGCAGTCTGGCATCTGTTAATTCAAGCAGCGTAAACAACCAGAACACAGAAATTTCTGCAATAGGCGTATCGCCCAGCAACAGCCTCGTAATTTACGCTACCCGCAGGGTTCGCCATGAACTGGGTTTAAAGGGTTTTGTATTTAAAACTTTTGATGGCGGCGCGAGTTTTACGGGCATCACTTCCAATCTTCCCGATTCATTGTATTTCACGGGCATTGAGGTGCACGCCGGCAACCCTTCAGAAGCTGTCATCAGCATGGCCGGTTTTTCGTCCGGTCAAAAAGTATACCGCACAACAGATGGTGGGATCAACTGGACAAACATCAGCTTTAATTTACCCAACCTGCCTGTTAACTGCGTAAAGTACACAGGAAATGGCGGGCAAATTATGGTGGCTACAGATATTGGAATTTATGTATTCCACACGATCAACAATCAATGGATCAATTTCAGCGGAGGACTTCCGAACGTGATCACTTCTGACATCGAAATAAACCCTGTAACAAACAAGGTTTATCTTTCCACATTCGGACGCGGCATCTGGGAAACCTCGCTGAGTGCGGTGCATGCCCTTCAACCGGTAGGCATCAAAAAGCAGATGCCTTTAGCGCCCGCGTTTTTTGTCAGTCCCACAGTGAATGACGGACAATTCAGGGTCACATGTGAAACACCGACAGACGGGATGAAAATTGAGATCATTGATGTGCTCGGAAAAAAAATTCACGAACAAATTCTGACCCAAAAGATCACTGACTTCCGCATTGAGGTATTGCCTGGTGCTTATTATGTGAGACTCAGCGATAAAATTGCCGTGGCCGTTAAAAAAATCATTGTCGAATAAAAACACCTTCGTGTTGTTTTATTACTTTGCGGCATGAAGTTACAAAGTAAGTTACCGCAGGCAGGCACCACCATCTTCAGCACCATGAGCGCATTGGCCCGCGAGCACCAGGCCATTAACCTTTCGCAGGGTTTCCCTGATTACGATTGCGCACCGGAACTGAGCGATCTGGCCACACACTACATCCGGCAGGGATTTAACCAATACGCGCCAATGCCGGGTGCCATTCAGCTTCGTGAGAGAGTGGCGGAAATACTCTCCCGCTGTTATCAGCGCCAGTATGATCCTGAAACCGAAATCACCATCACCGCCGGGGCCACACAGGCCATCTATACCGCCATCGCGGCGTTCATCAGGCCCAACGATGAAGTAATTGTATTTGAGCCGGCTTACGACTGTTATACACCTGCCATCGAAGTGCACGGCGCCAAAGTCATTTATTCAAAACTAAACATGCCGGGCTTTAGCATCAACTGGCAGGATGTGCGCGCGAAGATCACACCACAAACCCGGGCCATCATCATTAACTCCCCGCATAATCCCAGTGGAAGTGTGATTTCACCACAAGACATTACAGAACTGGAAAATATAGTACGTGGCAGCAATATCCTCGTGATCAGCGACGAAGTGTATGAACACATGGTATTTGATGGCAACCGGCACCAGAGCATGGCCTGCAGCCAGATACTGTCTGCACAGTCCATTATTGTTTCTTCATTTGGAAAAACGGTTCACACCACAGGCTGGAAAATAGGATATGTGGCGGCTCCTAAGGAACTCATGCTTGAATTCAGAAAAATACACCAGTTCCTCGTATTTGCCGTAAACCACCCGCTGCAACTGGCCCTCGCCGATTTTCTCGGCAACCGCGACAATTACCTGCAGTTGCGGCATTTTTATCAGGCCAAACGAGACCTGTTTCTTGAGCTCACCAGAGAATCAAGGTTTGAACCGCTCAAAACAGAAGGCACTTATTTTCAGCTGATGTCGTACAAAAATATTACTGATGAAAAAGATACTGATTATGCGGTGCGCCTAACCAAAGAAAAACAACTGGCCACCATCCCCTTATCAGTATTTTACAGCGATGGGGAAGACAATAAACTTCTGCGGTTTTGTTTTGCGAAGAAAGATGAAACAATCAAAAAGGCCGCAAAGATCATTTGCAGCCTCTGAAAAAAAGATAAAGAAACAGATTATTCGATGGTGCTGTTACGCTCTGCCTGTTTGCGGTAACGCATTAAACGCATCGTCCAGTAACCAAGAATACCGATGATCAGGATCCAGATGATCACATTCGGACCGTGGCCCAGCACTTTCATGCCTTTGAATATCCACTCAAAAAAAACAGCAATCCCTTCAAAAATATCGGTCCAGGTGATCATTAACAATTTCATAAGATAAATTTGTATGTTTACGGATACAAAAGTAAAAAATATTTTAAAACCACAAAATAGTGTTCGCCGGGCTGCTAAATAAGGGATTCAGGGGTAGCCTGGTCCTTCTGATCTCTTTGTATCTTGTTTCCGCGGTCCTGGTGTACTTCGCTCCTGCTGCCCTCGAACAGGAGTATTATCCCAATCTTTTTTACAACTATTTCGCGCAATACATCGATAACAAATTCCTGATCCTGCTCGTTAACTTTTTATTTATCGGCATCGGGGTGCTGCTGGTGAGCCTCATCGCGGTGAATGAGGAGATCGTTGACAAACAAAATTATTTTCCGGTTTTCCTTTACCTCTTGTTGTGTGTGGTATCGGTGAATCCCCTGCAGGTTACTTCTCAGATCTTCACCAATATTTTTGTATTGTTTTCGGTATACCGGCTTTTAAATATCTACCGCAAAGAAAACGCCCTGAAAGAGATCTTCGAAGCCGCGTTCTGGTTGTGTTGCTCCGCTTTTATCACCATTTCCAGCATCATCAGTTTCCCGCTTTTTTTTATCATCCTGCTGATCCTCCGACCTTTTAACTGGCGCGAATGGAGCATCGCGCTGCTGGGTTTTTTTATGCCTCTGTTTATGTACGAGTCCATGGCCTACCTCAGCGATTTTAACCGCTGGTATCTTCCTGAAGCAACCCTCCTTTTTTTCCAGTACCTGCGTGTGCCGTCTTTCAGCGAATATTATCTCCCGCTTACAGTCACACTCATTGTATTACTGGTATTTTCGGTATTTTATTATCTCGGACACGGGTTCGGGAATACTGTAAAAAAACAGAAAACAAAAGGCATCCTGCTCTGGTTCCTGTTTTTTTC
>CAZFCR010000020.1:0-6570 GCA_964517305.1 uncultured Akkermansia sp. | reverse complement strand
TGAATATTGCCTTGCATCCGTCTTTTCTCCTTTGCATTCTGCTTACCTATGCTTTTCCGCTGGCGTTTTTTATTGGCGATTATTTGTTCTCCATGAAACGCATCAAAATCACCAATACCATTCTCGCCATTGTGCTCTTCTGCGCTGCCCTCATTTTCGCGGGTGAATTCCGATTAATCTGATACCAATTAAATGCCGGAAATAACCGCGCAACAAATTATAGCGTGATACGGAAAAGCCGCATCAGCAATTTCCCGACACCGGCTGTACTTTAGTTACAGATGCGTCACCCAAAAAAAATAGTTGTAATTCTGGCCGGATGCCTGGCATTCATACAAGCCACGCATCCACCGTCCAAAAGATCCCGGTCAATGATTGATGGAAAAAATCTGACACGCTGCGAAGCGGGCCTTTCTTCACCCGAAAGCGCCACCTGCAGGCAGGCACACCAACGCTTAAAGTGTTTTCAGTGCCTTGTCAAGACGCGTGAGTACTTCCTGCTTTCCGATCAGCGCCAGCATGTCAAATAACTGGGGCCCGCCGCTTACGCCGGTTACCAGCACACGCAGCAACTGCATGTCGATCTTGCCAAGTGTTTTCTCCGCTTCATGAAAAGACGCGGTGATGTTTTCGATCGTCCAGTCGCTGACATTCGAAAATGCCGTGGTGACAGCGGTAAAAGTTTCACGGCTTTTATCGTTCCATTTTTTTGCAATCACTTTTTCGTCATAAGATACCGGTGCTTCAAAAACATATTTGCCCTGCTCCCAGAATTCATGTACAAACTGTACCTTTTCTTTTACCAGGCGACAGAAGTCCATCACAAAAGCATCGTCGCGTTGATGTCCTTTTTCAGCAAGAACCGGTTTGAACGCTTCGGCCAGTTCCGCGTCTGTTTTTTTGCGCAGGTATTGCTGGTTAAACCATTTCGCTTTTTCAGGATCAAATTTGGCACCGCTTTTATTTACACGTTCAAAATCAAACAGCTGAGCGAGCTGCTCCAGTGAAAAAATTTCTTCATTGGTGCCCGGGTTCCAGCCGAGCAGAGCAAGAATGTTCACAAATGCTTCAGGGTAATAACCCGACTCTTTGTATCCAACATACGGTGCCTGTTCACGCGGATCTTGCCAGCTTAATGGAAACACCGGAAAACGCGCTTCACGTTTTGAGATCTTGCCATTGCCGTCAGGATTCAGGATCAAAGGCAGGTGCGCCAGTTTCGGCATCTCGTTCTCGAGGCCGAGGTAACGGTAAATTAAAATATGGGCCGGTGCGCTTGGCAACCACTCTTCTCCTCTCACCGCGTGTGAGATCTGCATTTCAATATCATCCACAATATGCGCGAGGTGGTAAGTGGGCATGCCGTCACTTTTTAAAAGCACTTTATCATCCACCTGTGCTGAATTAACGGTTACCCAGCCACGGATGATGTCGTTGAACCGGATCTCCTCGTTGCGCGGCACCTTTAAACGCACTACATATTTGGCGCCTTCAGCCAGCAGTTTTTTTACTTCGTCTTCAGGAAGGGTCAGCGAATTGCGCATGTTCTGACGGGTTACCGCGTTGTATTGCGGCGCCGTTACCTTGGCGGCTTCCAGACGTTTGCGCATCTCATCCAGTTCTTCAGATGTATCAAAAGCGTAATAAGCATGACCGGTATCGATCAGCCTGTCGGCATACTTTTTATAAATGCCCAGTTCTTTTCTTTCGCTTTGACGGTAGGGTTTGTGAGGTCCGTCACCAAAACCAACACCTTCGTTGGGAGCAATGCCGCACCATTTTAAAGCGTTGATGATGTATTCTTCAGCGCCTTCCACAAAACGGGTCTGATCAGTGTCTTCGATCCGCAATATAAAATCGCCGCCATGTTTTTTGGCGAACAAATAATTGAACAAGGCAGTGCGCACGCCGCCCATGTGTAAACCACCGGTAGGACTAGGCGCAAAACGAACTCTCACACGTTTTTCCATAGCTTGCAAAGATAGCCTAAATGTTCTATTTTGCTTAAAATTATGGCCGAAAAAGATTTCTTCAGCATGGTGTACCAGGTAGTGAGGCTGATACCAAAAGGCCGGGTAACAAGTTATGGCGCCATTGCCGCTTACCTGGGCGCTAAAACCTCATCGCGCCTCGTGGGTTATGCCATGAATGGCGCGCACCGCATCAAACCAAAAGTGCCGGCCCACCGCGTAGTCAACAGGAACGGACTGCTCACCGGCAAACACCATTTTGAAACGCCTTACCAGATGCAGGAGTTGCTTGAAAAAGAAAAAATTGTCGTCATCAGCGACAAGGTTCAGAATTTTAAGGAGCTGTTCTGGGACCCCGCCCTTGAACTAAAATTATAATTTACGTTATCGCATAAAAAAAGGTTGTTTCACCGGGAAACAACCTTTTTATTTTTTGGTTCAACGCGATCAATAATCCAGGTTCCCGTAATCGAGTTTTTTGCCCTGGATCAATAACACACCTCTCAGGATCAGCACAAAGAAAGGCACGTACATCAAAGGCAGTGGCAATTCAAAATGATTAAGGATGATCACCGATTTGCGTTTTAAACGCTCGGCAATGAGGTACATGGCCGGCACCAGTAAGAGTGTCAATGGCGTTGCGAAAAACAATCCAAAGATCATTGTCCAGCTCAGAGGCCCAAAAAACGCCACGTTATCTCCTCCGAAAAAGATGTGCGGATTGAGTTCGGTGAACAGCGTTTCAAAATTGATGTTCAGCCCCACAGCAAGCGGAATGAGTCCGAGGATAGCGGCAGTTGCAGTAAGTATCACAGGGGTCATACGCGTGCGTCCCGCTTCAACAGTGGCATCGTAAAGGTTCATTCCTCCCTCTCGCGCAAATTCGGCGAACTCAACAAGCAGGATCCCGTTCCTTACCACTATACCACCGAGCGCTATCACGCCCACACCGGTCATGACGATACTCATTTCCATTTTAAAGATCGACACGCCAAGAATCACACCAATGATACTCATCACAATCTCTGACAAAATGAGCAATGGTTTTCCAAGCGAGTTAAAAAGACCCACGAGTACCAGCATCATCAGCCCAATGGCCGTGAGCATAGCGTTTCCTAAGAAACCCATGGTTTCTTCCTGTTCTTCTTTATCACCTGCAAACTTCACTGTAACGTTGCCCGTCTTCTGAAAATCTTTCATCACATTCTGGATCTTTTCAACCACCTCGTTGGGGTTGTATCCTTCTTTTACATCAGACGAGAGCGTAATCACGCGTTTGTCGTTTTTGCGTTTAATGCCCGCGTAGGTATAATCGTAACGCACATCGCATACGGCCGCTATCGGCACACTTCTTACGAGGCCACCCATGTTCATGTCCCGGTAAGTGATCTTCAGGTTACGAAGGGTTTCAATATCCATGCGCTGGTCTGTTTTTAAACGCAGTTGCACGGGATACTCATCATCCACATCCCTGAACTTGGTGGCTTCAAGACCATACACCGCGCCGCGGATCTCCATGGCCAGCTGCGCGGTAGAAATACCTTCCCGCAAAGCCCTTTCACGGTCAATGTCAAAAACAATCTCTGGTTTATTGCTCACAAAGTCCGATTTTAATCCTGATACGCCTTCTACTTTAGCAGCGTTGATGAATTTTTTAAGACGATCGGCATTCTGCACCAGGTCTTCAAAATCTTCGCCAATGATCTCTATGCTCACAGGTTTCGGAGTGGGCGGACCCGCCTGCTCTTTGTTTACCACAATATCGGCTCCCGGGATATCCCAGTTCAGCGATTGCAAACCACGTAAATAATCTGAGGTGGACTTACCATCCCGCTCTTTAAATCCAACAAAAGCAATTGCTATTTTACCACGGTTAGGATAAGAATTCTGATCAGCATCGGCCGGATCGGTTACGCCAATGGTTACATTGGTGATCATGGATTCAACCAGCGGATTGTCTTTTCCTAACACCGTTTCCACCTTGGCTTCCACGCGGCGCATCACATCGTTGGTGACCTTTGGATCAGTTCCTTCAGGCAACTTTACATACACATACACGTTGTTAGGATCACCGTCAGGAAAAAACACCACCTTGGGCTGGCGGATTGCAAACAACACAATTGAAAGAACAAAAAGAACTCCGAGATAAGCAAGCGGTCTCCATGGTTTGCGCAGGCTCCATTTCAGAACACGTGTGTACTGATTGATAATACCAGGCCAGATGCGGAACTGCCAGGCTTCGATGGCTTTGTAAAGCCAGAGGCGGTTCAATACCAGGAACAAAGCCAGGAACACCACAAAATTACCGACACCCACATGTCCGCTCACATAAGCAATGAATGCTATCACAGCATACAGCAATAATTGAAGCCGTGCTTTTTTTGTGAGTTTGCCATAAGCTTTTTTCTCTTCGTCGTGCGACTTCATAAAATCAACCGCGAATACCGGATTGATGATGTAGGCTACAAACAGCGAAGCAAGCAGGGAAATGATCAGCGTTACCGGCAAAAAGTACATGAACTTCCCGATAATACCGGTCCAGAATACCAATGGAATAAAAGGCGCAAGGGTGGTGATGGTTCCTGATAAAACCGGCAGGAACACCTCACCCACGGCCATCTTGGCGGCGGTTTTGATATCCCGTTTACCATTGTCGAAGATCCTGTGTGTATTCTCAATTACCACAATGGCATCGTCTACCACAATACCCAACGCGAGAATAAATGAGAAGAGCACGATCATGTTAAATGAAAAATCAATCCCCGGCATGATGAGGAACGCAATGAACATAGACAATGGCACCGACAAAGCCACAAACAAGGCATTGGTAACACCCATAAAAAACATGAGCACCAGTGTTACCAGAATAAATCCGATGATGATGGTATTGATGAGTTCGTGAAGCGTTCCTTTTGTTTTATGACTCTGGTCGCCGCTGATGTGGATATCAAGCCCAGCAGGCAGTTCCGACTTTTTCATTTCAGCGATCAGGTTTTTGATGTTGTCTGCGGCGTTGATAAGGTTTTCGCCTGAACGTTTGATCACATTGAGCGTGATCACATTTTTACCGTTCGAACTCGAATAACTTTCCTGCTCTTTAAATCCATCCACCACTTCGGCAAAATCACGCACAAATAATTTCGCGCCTGTCTGAGACGATACAATGATGTCTTCGATCTCTTTCGGATCTTTGTACTCACCTTTAAAGCTGAGTGTGGGTTTCATGCCGTTCATCGAAATGTTACCACCCGACATCGTGAGATTTTCGGAAGCAATGGCCCTTGAAATGTCATTGAGTGTGAGTCCTGCAGCCTGTAATTTATAAGCGTCGATGTTTACCTGGATCTCCCTGTCGAGCGCGCCCACGAGTTTTACTTCGTTGATCTCTTTCAGACTTTCAATCCGTTCTTCGAGTGTTTCGGCGTATTTTTTTAATTGCTTCAGATCGTAATTACCCGCCAGATTGATGTACATGATCGGAAACTCGGAAAATGCGATCTCTTTGATCACCGGCTCACGCGTAAGAGTTTGCGGCATGTCGGCACGGGCTTCATCCACCGCGTCCTTTACTTTCTGTTTGGCCACAGCCACTTCTTCGGTGGTTCGGAACTCCACAACAATCACCGACACGTCCTGCATGGAAGTACTGGTGAATTTTTTTACGCCCGAAACCGCTTTTAAACGTTTTTCGATCTGTTTGGTGATGGTGTTCTCAATATTGGTAGGAGAGTTACCGCCGTTAACGGTGCTGATAAAGATTGTAGGCACTGTAATGTCGGGAAACTGTTCTTTCGGCAGGGAATTGTATGCCATGATCCCTGCCAGGGTGATAAAAATAGTGATCAGGTAAATCGTGATCTTATTGTCTATCGCCCAGCTGGAGGGTTTAAATTCTTTTATCTTGTCTAACATAAAATCTTTTTCTAAAAATTATTTGTTCGTCTCGTTGCTGTTGCGGGCGGCTACTTTGTCCCCTTCGTTCACGAGATCATAGCCTTCAGTGATCAGAAGATCGCCTTGTTTTAAGCCTTCTGAAATTTCTGCAAGTCCGGCGTATTCGTGGTTAATGCGCACTACTTTTTTCACAGCCACGCCATTCTCCACCACCATCACATAACTTTCGTTTGTGCCTTTCTGGATAAATTTCACCGGCACTACCACCTGAGGTTTTGGCGACTGATAATCATTGATCTTTAGCCGCGCCACCATGTTGGGATGGTATTCTTTTTTATTATCCAGCGCCACTTCCACGTTAAAAGTCCTGGTAAGCGCGTTAATGCCACGCGAAGCGTAATGTACTTTTGAAACAATTGAATCTTTCATGTCAGGGAAAAGCACCAGTACTTCGTTCCCGGTTTTGATGCGTGACGTATAACTCTCAGCCACATCTGCCTTAACTTTCAGGTTTGAAAAGTTGATGACATTGATAGCGGGCATGCCTGGCGCAACCGACTGGCCGATCTTGATGTTGATGTTATCTACAGTGCCATTGATAGGCGAAATGATCTTGCTCATGCGCACCTGTTCGTTAACAGTGGCAATTTTGTTTTCAAGACTTTCTTTGTTGTTTTTAGCCTGGAGGAATTGCAATTCCGTTCCG
>CAZFCR010000019.1:0-17903 GCA_964517305.1 uncultured Akkermansia sp. | reverse complement strand
AATCGCAACTGTCACAAGTATTCTCCTTCTCAGCGTTTCCGCTTTCGCTCAGGAGCCTCTTGCCTTCTCAGAAACGGTTGCGGCTGACAGCTCTTCTAAAAAGGATCTGTTTACTAAAGCTAAGATGTGGTTTGCTGAATACTACAAAAATTCCAAAGATGTGCTGCATCTTCAGGACGCTGCATCCGGGGAATTGCTTGGCAAAACGATTTTTAAATACACGGCTAACGAATACATAAGTTATACAATTAAGATCTTAGTGAAGGATGGAAAATACAAGTGTGAGATTTATGACTTTTTTCACCGGTGTAATGATCCGTCCGCGTGTTTAGCTGAATTTGGCGCTCTTTCTACTGACCAGGAATATCCAAGAATGCCTGCCACCATGGTGAAAAAATGGTTTAATAAGGAATGGGCTGGCGCGAAGGCAGGCGCAGAACAACACTCCAGAAAGATCATGCTTTCTTTAAAAGACGCAATGACTGTGAAGTCAAAAGACTGGTGAGTTTTTTCTTTTTCAGAGTCACTGAATAAAATCGCTCACATCACCTGCAAGTCCCGATAGAGAATAAAAAATAATGTCAGTCTCACATTCAGCAAACAATCAAAAACCGGAAAAGGACCCCGAACTTAAAAAGCTAAGGGATATCCTTTTGGCAACGATTGATTACTGGATCGATTGCCATAATAAAAGTGCACAACCGAATACTGGATTTGATCCTGTGGAATACCTTAAGGATTTAAAAAGACAGGCAGAGGAGCTTTATTTAAAAGGAAAGGTGACGAAGTTAAAACATTGGCTTCGTGACCTGTGCGAAATGCCAAGAGAGACAAAAGACCTTAATTATGTTACTTACATTAAAAAAGCGACCGGACACGATTACAACATTTTTACAGCATTTAATAAGCGCATTGACAATATTGTTGCTAAAGGTAAAATATCCACAGATAATCAGTGTCGCGAAGTGGAGTCGATGGTCGATTATATGTCGCAGTCCGAACCTGTTGACGATAAAAAAATCGAAGTGTTGAATAACCTGTTGTTGGATTATCATCATCGGTTGAGCGGTGGGAAGGGAAAACCAAAACGTTTTAAAAAATCAAATGATAAATTTGATTCTAAATTATTGGTCCGGATTACCTCACCCGATCACAAAAAAACGTTTGAAATAAGCGAACACTTCATAAACGGCGTGTATGAAAATACCAGTTCTTTGCTGATGTGGGCTGACGGTGGTGGCGCTGTTTTTTATTTTACGGGAAAAGGACTCGGGATTTCAGCACGGTGGATTGACAGTCAAACACTGGAAATAACGCACGACAAAACGATTGTTTTTTCAACACAGGACCAAGAATTTTATTACCGGGGCGATAAGGGCGTAATTATCTATAAGGAAGTGTAAACCAGAGTGCGAGCAAGCAACTCCCGGATTTCTCTGGTTTTTATTTTTTCTGTAAAAATACAGACGTATTTGTCTTTAACCCTGCCAAACTTTATACCTAATATTGTGTCCGATGAACGATCAGTATAAAAACAATCATCAGGTTCGCTGTGTCACGAATTTCCAGGACCTTGTTTCCATACCTTTTGCCGGTGAAGTGAATGCAGTTTGCTGGCTGCGGCAGTTATCAGGTGATTTTTCCGAGATCGTGAAGAAGCTGCCACTCATAGAAAATGTTACAGTACTTGATGAGCAGGATCTGCTCGATCTCCATTTAAGTGACCAGGGGCAGCTTGCGCGTGAGATCATTCTGAGCGATCTGAACCTGCTCAAGGCTGAGGGCGCATCGCCGGTTCTGAACCTGATCAGGCGGTATGACAGAGATGATGCGGCTGCATTTTTTCCTACGGATGTATATTCTTTTCATGTAGATCGTTCTCCTGTTCCCACCAATACTTTTTTATGCACCTATCATGGTGCAGCCAGCGAAATATTGCCCAACGCGCAGGCGGAACAGAAGATCCTGGTTCCGGAAATACGTTACGAACTCAGAAAAATCCATTCAGGAAAAGAAGAGGATTTTGATGCATTTCTCACTGAACATTTTTTTGATCTGCACTACAGGCCCAAATCCGGGGCAGTTCCCGTCAGTTTAGGTCTGGGTCATTTGTGGCGACTGGCGGTTGATCATCCGCAGGGCGCGGTACTTCCCTGTGTTCATCGTGCGCCGGTGGAGAAAGACGGAGAGCCCCGTTTGCTGCTGATCTGCTGAAATGCAGTGTGTTTGCCGTATTTATAAGTAAATTTAGTGGCAAATGGCACTTTTTTCAAAAGATCTTTATAATTACATCCTTCTTGCAGCTGGTCTCATCACACTGATGGCCGCAGTGATTCCCAACGTTCTTCAGAAAAAAATATTAACGCCACCCATCCTTTACCTGATCATTGGTGTGGTTTTTGCCCTGGCAGGAAAAGAATATTCCAGTTTCGACATCATGAAACACGCCGACATCATCAGGCGGGTGTCGGAATTTGTAGTGATCATCGCCCTCACCAATGCGGGTCTCAAGATCAAACATCCTTTCTCATGGCAGACCTGGAAATACTCTTTCAGATTGCTGGTGATCACCATGCCGCTCACCATCATCGGTGCTTCCTTTGTGGGCTGGTGGCTGCTGGGCCTTGCGCCTGCCGCTGCCATATTGTTTGGCGCACTCATTTCTCCAACTGATCCTGTACTTGCATCGGATCTGCAGACGAGTCGTCCGAGTAAAAAAGATCTGTCGAAAATCCGGCTGGGCTTAACATCTGAAGCCGGGCTAAACGACGGCCTGGCATTTCCGTTTACCTATTTGGCTATTTACCTGGCAGCCGAGGGAGGGGAAATTGGTGACTGGTTAGGCAAATGGTTTTATACCGAAGTGCTTTACAAAATCGCCATGGGTGCGCTCATAGGTTTCTTTTCGGGAGCGGCGCTATACAAACTCATATTTACGATCACTGCTAAAAGTCACCACGCCAACATCAGTCGCGGAATACTCGCCCTGGCGCTCACATTGTTGCCGTACGGACTCACCGAACTGCTGGGTGGTTACGGATTTATCGCCGCTTTTATCGCGGCCTGCGCCTTCAGCAACAGTGAGGACAAAGCGGAGCACATGGACAGTCTACACGATTTTACCGAAGAGGTTGAGCGCATCATTGTGGCGCTGCTCTTTGTTTTTATAGGGATTTATGTTTGCGCCGCTATCAACGAACTGCTCGATCTCATGATTTTTACGGCTGCCCTGCTTGTTTTGTTGGTGATCAGGCCCGTCTCCGGATGGCTGGCCCTGCAACGAACAGACCTTTCGGCGTTCGAAAAATTCACCTTGTCTTTTTATGGCATCCGGGGCGTGGGCTCTGTTTTTTACCTGATGTATGCATTCGAGAAAACACAGTTCCCTGATTCTTACAAACTAATTCACATCACCACGGTGGTCATTGTTCTTTCGGTGCTCATTCACGGACTAACCGCAGCGGCAATCCAGAAAAGGCTGAACTAATGTAATGGCAAATTCAAAGGTATTTTTCGATAGTTTTAAATTACCCGGGTTAAAATAACACGCTTAAAAATGCAATTGACCTTCAGACTTAAAAAAGCACCGGAGTATATTTTTGACTGCTTAAGCGATATGCAGAAATTTGTACAGGTGCATCCGATCATTTCTAAAATTGAGGAAACAGGTCCGGATAATTACCTCGTTTACGAGACACTGCAGCTGGCATGGATTCCAATTTCTTTTACTTATCCTGTAACGGTTAAACAGGACGCCCATCGCAAAGAGGTGGAGATTCGCGCTACCGTGATGAAGTTCACGAAGATCGAACTGAAGTTTGTTTTAAAAGCAGAACAGGACCACACTGTTGTGGTGGAGTACATCAGGATCAGATCGCCTTTTCCGGTTAAATACCTCATGCAGCGGATCTTCCGAAAACAGCACGGGTTGCTTTTTAAGAACATGGAATCGGGGCAGGCGTTATTGCCCTAATAATAAGTAAGAGAAGCGGCATAAAATTTGCGGCGTTTCATGATCAGGATCTGCCATGAAGACAAGCGCTTGCATTTTTATCCTTTTTCTGATCTTAACAATCTCCTGTACGAAGGAAAAAGACATTGCCTCCGAAATTCTGCCTTTCAAATGGGTAAAACTTGATAACAAACTCGTTTATGATTATTATTCTCCTCAGGACACAGTTGTCAACGCTTTAAATCTTACGGTGATCATTAATCCCGGCAACAATAACCTGCGTTTTAAATTTGATTACCCGCAGTGGAATCCAATTGCGGGCTCAAAATGGGTCGGGGATGATTACAATGTTTTCCGGAGAACGGAAGGGATCACAACAAGGAAATATATTGATTGCGGCATGGCGGGTTTTGGCAGTTCATTCGAGTTTACCAGGGCACCAGCCCAAACACAGCCTGGTGTTTTTTATACTGACTATTTGTGCAGGGATAAGCCTTACACTGCCTACAAGGTGATGACCATTGATGAAACTGTTTCTGTGCCGGCAGGCACTTTTAAAACCTATGTTTTACAGGACACCTTAACGCTGAGAAAAGAGTATTGGGATGAAGAAAATGGAATAATCAAGTTTGTGCTGCACAGCGAAACAGGAGAAGTAAGCGGTGAATACCGTTTAGCATCGAGAAATTTTAATTAACGACATGAGAAAAGTAATTGCAGCAATCAATACGACGGTTGATGGCTTTTGCGACCATACGGCGCTTTCGCCCGACGAAGAGATCCATCGGCATTATACGGACCTGCTGAACGAAGGGGACGCGATCCTCTACGGCAGGAAAACCTTTCAGCTGATGCAATACTGGCAGCCACTGGTTAAAAAACCTTCCGGCGAAAAAGAGATGGACGATTTTGCAGTGGCGATTGACCGGATTCCAAAGGTTGTTTTTTCGAAGACATTAAAAGACACTCACTGGGAGACCGCAAAAATTGCCACTCGTGAATTAGAAGATGAAGTCCTGCATCTGAAGAATCAGAAAGGAAGAGATATTTTTGTGGGCAGTCCGGGTTTAATTGTGAGTTTATCTGCGCTTGGTCTGATTGATGAGTACCAGCTGTGTGTGCATCCAGTGGTGGCCGGAGATGGGTTGCCACTGTTTAATCATTTAAAAAAACGGATGGAATTTCAGCTTCTGCGTACAAAGGGCTTTAAGTCTGGTGCTATCCTGCTTTACTACCGGCCTTGCGGAAACTATCAAAGTGATTGAGTTCGCGAAATCATCTTTCCGAAATTTGTTACCGAAAACGGGCTTCGGCCGGTATGTTCCAAACATAAAAAAAAATTTGTGAAACCAGATAGTTGCATATATATATGCAACCAAATGATTGCGCAATGAAGACAAATGAATTGTCTGATTGCGAAGAACTGAAACCGACGTATCAAAAAAGCAAATACTCACAAACATGAACAACAACTTAAATTTTGACTTCACCGTAAACAAACAAAACAATACGGTAAACGTAAAACGCGAATTCAAGGCCGAGCTTGCGCTCGTTTGGGAAGCCTGGACAAATCCGGAGATCCTTGATCTTTGGTGGGCTCCAAAACCCTATACAACAAAAACAAAAAAAATGGATTTCCGTGAAGGCGGCAATTGGCTTTATGCCATGATAGGTCCCAACAACGAGATACACTGGTGCAAAGCTGATTACAAAAAAATTGATCCTGAAAGGTTGTATTCATACACCGATAATTTTTGTGATGAAAACGGGCAGGTCACCGAAAAATTTCCGAATTCTTTCTGGACAAATGTTTTTAACGCGAACCAGGAAACAACCACGGTAAACATTACCATTCAGTACGAAAATCTGGCAGCCCTCGAAAAAGTAATTGAAGTGGGCTTTAAAGAAGGTTTTTTAAAGGCTATGGAAAATCTTGATCAATACATTGAAGCGAAATTCAGGTTGCGCAAACAGAACAAAACCAATAACAAAGTCAGGGTAAGCAGTTATCTGAATTTTGATGGGAAGACTGAAGAGGCTTTTTTATTCTACCGGAAGGTTTTTAAATCGGAGTTCACCGGCAAAGGCATCGAACGTTTCGGCGATATCCCTGCTAGTTCAGAACACCCGCCTGTGGCCGACGCGATCAAAAAAATGGTGCTGCACGTTGAACTGCCCATCACAGGCGGCCACATCTTAATGGGCACCGACGCTCCAAAAGAAATGGGTTTCACACTCAACAGGGGCAACAATATGCACCTTTGTATTGAACCTGAAACAAGAGAAGAAGCCGACAGATTGTTTTCTGAGTTATCTGCCGGAGGAAACACAACCATGCCCATGGCGGACATGTTCTTCGGCGCTTATTTCGGAGAATTTTCCGATAAATACGGCATTAACTGGATGATTAACTTTCAGAACAGGTAAGCGCTTGCAGCGTGAATGATTATCAGATCGTCAGAAAAGATAAATGCCGGCATGGTGCTACCCCTTTGAAATAGATCAGAAAACAAAGATTTGAAACTCTTTATTTTTTCACCGTGATCTGCGAAGCATCTCTCAATACTTCAACAGCCTTTAAGATTGCGGCGTCGTTGGCATTCAGAATAGGGTAGTAGGCATCCTTGTCAAACAGATTACGTCCAACAAGAGCCCTGATGATCTGCGCAAAGCCGGTTTCCCTGCCACTGAACTCAACACCGTTGCTTTTTTTGGAAACGAGGTAGGCTTTCAGCGACTCTATCATGCGCGCGTCAACGCCAAAAGCACTGATGAACTGCGGAGCCGTTTTGTATTTGTTCATCAGTTCTGCTCTGTGCTGGTCTGCGTATTCAAACGCAAATGAATTTAAAAGACCGCTGTAATAAAGTTTGTTTACCACCGGACTGAATTTCA
Organism: uncultured Akkermansia sp.; assembly: GCA_964517305.1. GTDB lineage: Bacteria > Bacteroidota > Bacteroidia > B-17B0 > Aurantibacillaceae > Aurantibacillus. Next base: position 11,056 of record CAZFCR010000019.1, on the reverse strand, counting down.
TTGTATCGAGTGATACAAAAACATCAGGCACAATGCCGCCGCCGCCATAAACGGTTTTGCCACCGGGGGTTTTGTATTGTTTGCTTTTATCCACTTTGATGCTGTCAGCATTGTAAAGTTCGCCGTGCTCAAACCGTTCGTACTCTTCGTTATAATAGGCGTCCAGACTTTTGTCATAAGGTTTCTGGATGCTTCTGCCGGTAGGCGTGTAATAACGCGCAATGGTAAGCCTCACAGCCGAACCGTCGGGCAGGTCGATCTGATCCTGCACCAGACCTTTGCCAAAACTTCTGCGGCCAATGATGGTGGCCCTGTCGTTATCCTGCAAAGCACCGGCTACAATTTCGCTGGCGCTCGCGCTTCCTTCATCAATCAACACAACAAGATCGCTGTTTTCAAATCCTCCTTTGGAAGAAGCTTTGTATACTTTTTTCGGATGTGCTTTCCCTTCGGTATAAACGATCTGGAGACCATCGGCGAGGAATTCGTCAGCCAGTTCAACAGCGGTGCGTAAAAATCCGCCACCGTTGCCGCGCAGATCGAGGATCAGTTTTTTCATGCCCTGCCTGCTCAGGTCGTTAAAGGCTTTGAGGTATTCGTCGTAGGTGGTTCCCGCAAAACGGCTGATCTTGATAAAACCAATGCCTGGCTCAACCATGTAAGCCACATCAATACTGTAAATAGGAATTTTACCCCGCGTAATGGTAATGTCGATTGGTTTTTTTACACCGGCTCTCAGGATGCTCACATTTACCGTGCTGCCGCTGGCACCGCGTAATTTTTCGAATACCTGTTTGTTGGTGACTTTAACACCGGCCATGTTTTTGCCGTTGACCTTGATGATGCGGTCGCCGGCCTTGATGCCCAGTTTTTCAGAGGGACCGCCAATGATAGGCGTTACCACCCGGATGGTATCGTTGATGATATTAAACTCAACCCCAATGCCGTCAAAATTGCCTTCAAGCGGTTCGTTTACAGCATTGAAATCCGAGGCGGGAATAAAATCGCTGTGCGGATCAAGGCTTTTCAGCATTGAAAGAATGGTTTTGTTTTCTAGCTGCTCGCGGTTAACGGTATCCACGTACTGCATCACAATGTAATCCAGCAAATTGTTGATTTTATTGGGTTTGGAGCCTCCGTGGTAACCTGGAACGCCTGTTACAAGACCGGAATTAAAGGTAAAAAAGTAACCGATGGCCACGCCGGCGGCAAGCACCAGGGCGAAAAAAAGTGGCATCAATGGATTGGATCCCGACCGTTTCGGCTCAAAGGAATTGTTTTCTGAATTCTGCGACACTATGGGAAGGTGTAATTTTGTTTAAAGGTTAAAGGTAAATCAAATAGCCTGTATAAAAAATTCGTGGCGGCCATTTAAAAATAATTAACGTCATTTCTCCTGCTTTTCCTGCGTGTCGTATGCTAATTCTCAATAAATTGCGTTGTCATATCAATGAAAAAGCTTGTCCTCGTACTATTGTTGTTTTCGCTGTTTTCCTGTAAAAAGAAAAAAAACGAAAACATCGTTAACCATCCCGTTGTTTCGGTGCCGGTTCAGATCAACATGTATCCGAACGACCCTCTCAACTTTGCCATTCAGGGCATTGGCGGCTGGATGTACATCAACGGCGGTCATAAAGGCATCATTGTTTACCGTAAGTCAAATGAAGAATTTGTAGCCATTGAGCGCACCTCTTCGCACCTGCCTGACGACGACAGGGCCCGGGTGCTGGTGCAATCCGATAATTTTACGCTTCGCGATACCATCAGCGGATCGGAATGGCGCATGTTTGATGGTACGGTTACGAAAGGTCCCGCGCAGTGGTCTCTGCGTTTGTACGGCACAAGTTACGACGGTAATTTGCTGCGCATCAGGAATTAGATCATCCGGTGGCGTTTCACCAGGTAGGTATAAAGCACATGGTCAAAACCTTCGTTGATGTCGGCTTCAACAAGATCGATCTGGTAATGCCCGCATTTTAATTTAAGATTTTCCTTAAAAGTGTGAATGGCGGTTTTGTATTGGTCTTTGATCTGCGATGGATTCAGCTTTATTTCTTCCCCGCTTTCAAGATCGATAAAATGGTAAGGTTTGTTTTCAAATTCAAAGTCCAGCTCTTTTTTTTTATCCACCACATGAAACAGCACCACTTCGTGTTTGCGGTATTTTAAATGCTGAAGGGCGGCAAACAGTTCATCATTGTCGGCTTCGGACTCAAACATATCACTGAAGATGACCACCAGCGATCTCTGGTGAACGATCTCGGCCACCTGGTTAAGCGCTCTGGCCGCTGAAGTGGTTTTCCGCACGTGTTTGTTTTCCAGCACTTCTTCAAGCGTGTTGAACAAAAGTTTCTGGTGGAGCGGACTTCCCTTTGCAGGAAGGTGTTTCGTGATGTCGGCTTCAAAAAGTGTAAGTCCCACGGCGTCGCGTTGTTGTTTAAGAAGCTCGCAAAGCGCGGCGGCCGCGTAAACGCTGAATTGAAGTTTGTTGTTATCGCTGCCCTCAGGAAACTGCATGCTGGCTGAAGTGTCGAGCACGATCTGGCAACGCAGGTTGGTTTCTTCTTCGTAACGTTTGATAAAAAGTTTTTCTGAACGCGCAAACAGTTTCCAGTCGATGTGCCTCGTGCTTTCGCCGGTGTTGTAGAGCCTGTGTTCGGCAAACTCAACAGAAAAACCGTGAAATGGACTTTTGTGCATACCGGTGATAAATCCTTCCACCACCTTACGGGCAAGGAGTTCGAGGTTCCTGAAAGGTTCTGTTTTACTGCGGTTGATAGGCATCGGTGATGGTAAATGTCTTCAATTTTCCCCAATTAGAAAACAATTTTGGATTTTTTGTGCGGGATGTTTTTTGATAGGGTGAAATAAATCGGCGTCGCAACGCCACAATACATTAATTTGATAAATTTGACATCTTTTGATGCGCAGAAGTTATAAGATCATAGTCAGGGGTAAAGTACAGGGGGTAGGTTACCGTTTTAATGCGCAGGCCGCCGCCCATAAATACGACCTTACCGGATTTGTGCGCAACATGCACGATAAAAGTGTGCTCATTCACGCGGAGGGGCTTGAAGAAAACATCAACAAGTTTATTGAGTGGTGTTATTTAGGACCGCGCCGGTCTGACGTGAGCGAAGTAAATGCCGAAGAGCAGGAGCTGAAGGGTTACCAGACCTTCGAGATCAAGCGCTGAAACCACTTATCATATTTTAAGAAACTACCACACATTATTTGCTTAATTTTAGCCATGTTTAAAACTGGATTTACAGTGCTGATGGCCGGAAGTTTTTTCCTTGGCCAGGCGCAGCAGCCAAAAGAAATAATTGATGAAGTAATTGGCGTGGTGGGCAAATACCCCATCCTAAAAAGTGATCTTCAGAACGCGCTGATTGAGCGTGAACAAAAGGATCTTTCCCCCGATAAATGTGAAACTTTTGAAAACCTTGTTTACCGTAAACTTCTCGTAACACAGGCCGATCAGGACAGTATCATCATCAGCGATACAGAACTGGATACCGAGCTGAGCCGCAGGATGGCCTATTTTATCAACCAGTTTGGCAGTGAAGAAAAACTGGAAGCTTTTTACGGAAAACGCACCAATGTAATTAAAGATGAAATGCGCGCCGACGTGCAGGAACAAATGCTGGCCGAGCGGATGGAAGGCAAACTGAGCGGTGATAATTTAAAATTAACGCCCGCGGAAGTACGTTTGTATTATAATTCACTGCCGCAGGACAGTCTGCCGCTCATCAATTCTGAAGTGGAACTGCAGCACCTGGTTAAAAAGCCGGACTTTAGCGCGGAAGCAAAGTTAAAAGCAAAGGCAGATCTTGAGTCCTACCGCCAGCGTGTGATCAACGGACAAAGTTCGATGACCACTATGGCCAGGTTATACAGTGAAGATCCGGGCTCGGCCTCCAACGGCGGGTTTTACGCCAATGTAACGCGTGGCACCATGGATCCGGCGTTTGAGGCTGTGGCTTTCCGTTTAAAAAATGGTGAGGTGTCCAATGTATTTGAAAGTTCTTACGGTTACCATTTTATTGAACTCGTTCAGCGAAAAGGTGAACTACTTGATCTGAGGCACATCCTGGTGATTCCGAAAATGTCGAACGAAGATTTTTTCCGTTGTAAACAACAACTCGATTCCATTCATACCGCCATTAAGGCCGGTACCATTACCTTTGAGGAAGCTGTGAAAAAATTCAGCGATGATGCGGACACTAAACAAAATCAGGGTTTGATGATCAACGGACAGACAGCCAGCACGCGTTTCGACAACGAGATGCTGAGCCAGATTGATCCTAAGTTAATTGTAACGCTCAACAGCATGCAGCCGGGCGATATCAGCTCGCCCATGCAGTTTATGACACCCGACGCGAAGCCGGGATTCAGATTACTTAAACTCAAAACAAGGATAGATCCGCACAAAGCCAATCTGAAGGACGATTACCAGCGTATTTCGATGATGGCGATTGAAGACAAGAGGCAAAAAGACGTGAAAGAATGGATCAAAAGCCGCTCAAAAACCACTTACATCAAACTGGATCCGGCATACACCTGTAAGTTTGAGAACCACTGGACCTTCAGTAATTAATTTGACGGATTGTCCTGAATGAGCAAATTGCAGTTATACTGGGCTTGCCAGATCATCGGATGGGCATTTTACATCGTGGTGAATTCCATTTTTCTTGGATTAAGCTCGCAGTCAGGTTTCAAAGAGTACCTTATTTATTTTTCGATGCTCCCGGTGGGCATTTTTATTTCACATTTTTACCGGGGTTTGCTCATCCGTTTAAAGGTCATCGAACTTAGGATTCCACAGCAGTTGCTGGCTATTATTTTTTTCAGTGTATTACTGGGCATTGTGTTTTTTGTGATGATACTTTTGCTGAGCCGGATTTTTGGCCTGCAGCTGGCCGATCTCACTTTTATCGATGTATCTGTTTATGTTCTCAACTTCACGTCAATTTTTTTTCTCTGGAATGTGATCTATTTTGCTTTTCAGTATTTTCAAAACTACAAAAGGTCTGAGATCAGCGCTTTGCAATATCTGGCCGCCAGCCGCGAGTCGGAACTGAACAATTTAAAAGCACAGCTGAACCCGCATTTTATTTTTAACTGCATGAACAGCATCCGCGCGCTGATCGATGAAAGTCCGCCCAATGCCAAGTTAGCGGTCACAAGACTTTCCAACATGCTGCGCAACACGCTGCTTCTTGATAAAAGTAAAGAAGTACCGCTGAAGGATGAACTCGTGCTGGTTCAGGATTACCTGAGCCTGGAACAGATCCGTTATGAAGAAAGACTCAGTTACGAGTTGCGGGTGGATGAAGACGTGAAGGGCTGTTTAATTCCGCCGTTTATCATCCAGTCGCAGGTTGAGAACGCCATCAAACACGGTATTTCAAAATTGCCGGGTAAAGGACAAATTATTATCTCTGCCGCAAAAGAAGCAGGTTTGCTGAAGATCTCGGTGGTAAATACGGGCAGGATCAGTACCAGCGAACCCCTCATTGGGGTGGGGTTTAAAAATTCCATCCAGAGGCTTAATTTACTTTACGGCGAGCAGGGAAAAATCACCATCTCAGAAGCAAGCGGGATGGTGCAGGTTGATATTTCAATTCCTGTTCACTGAAAATTTTTGCAGGCGGTTATCGCGCGTGGTGAATGGTTGGCAGGCCTGGATGAAATCGGAAAAGCTTTGTAAATTGGCCGTAAATTCACCTCAGTATTTTTAACAATAGTTTATGAAAGCAATCATTATCGACGACGAACGTCTTGCCCGCCAGGAACTCAGGAATTTATTAGCCGCGCACAAAGAGGTGGAGGTTATCGCGGAATGCGCGGATGCAGCACAGGCCAAGGAAAAGATCGCTGAGCTGAAACCCGATATTATTTTCTGCGACATTCAGATGCCGGGCAAAACCGGGCTCGAACTGGTTGAAGAAATTTCTGCTTCGGTGGATGTTGTTTTTGTAACCGCTTACGACGAATATGCCATTAAGGCTTTCGAACTCAATGCTTTTGATTATCTGCTGAAACCGGTGCAGTCTGACCGACTGGCCGAAACAATAAAAAAACTCTCCATAAAAGACACCGCATCCAAACTGGATAACAACACACCATTGACCGAAAAGGACATGGTGTTTATCAAGGACGGGGAAAAATGCTGGTTTGTAAAACTCAGCGACATCCGGTTGTTTGAGTCAGAGGGCAATTATGTGCGGGTTTATTTTGAGAATTTCCGCCCGCTCATCCTGCGCAGCCTTAACAGTCTTGAAACAAGGCTGAATGAAAAACAGTTCTTCAGGGCCAGCCGTAAACACATCATCAACATGAGTTACATTGCCAGTGTTGAAACCTGGTTCAACGGCGGATTAAACGTAAAGATGAAGGATGGGAGAGAGGTTGAAATTTCACGCCGCCAGGCAGTGAAACTCAAAGACATGATGAGTCTGTAGTTTTTCCGGGTCCTTTTCGCTGGTCTGATTTTTTATTGGCTGTTCTCTATTTCTGTTATCTTTATGCAATAAAAAAACAGGTGTCCCGTTAAATTACCGTTGAAAAAGGCTCTGCACTTCATATTTATTTTCGCCGTTTACGGATCTTTTGCCCAAATAGGGGGGCGCAAAACATTTCAGTTTCTGGATATTCCAATGACCGCGCGCGCTGCAGCACTGGGAGGCAGCAACATGAGCATCTGGGGAGATGATATCAATCTGATCCACAGCAATCCTGCGCTTCTTAATCCTGCCATGAACCAGCAGTTGTCGCTTAACTACTCCAATTTTGTAGGTGATCTTAATTTCTGGTACCTCGGTTATGGCCATAGCCTGAAACAATATGGTACCGCAGCCATCAGCATGCAGGCATTTAATTACGGCACCTTTAAAGGTTACGACGAAATAGGTCTTGAAACCAATACTTTTAAAGCCAACGACTACGCCATTAACCTGAACTACGCCAAACCTTTGGCTGATTCCATGTTTAATATCGGGCTCGCGCTTAAAACCGTTATCTCGCAATACGATGTATATAAATCTTTTGGTAACGCCATCGATTTCGGCATCACTTACCATAACAAATCTGACCTTGTGATCAGCCTGCTGGCGCGCAATGTAGGGGTGGTGTGGAAAAGTTATTCTGCAAACAGCGGGATGCGCGAATCCATGCCTCAGACCGTTCAGTTTGGTATGAGTAAAAAAGTAGCCAAAGCTCCTTTCCGGCTGTTTTTTGTATATGATCAACTTTTAAAATGGAACCTCCGTTACATCAGTCCGATTGATACCACAGGGCAGAATTCCTCGCTGGGCGCATTTGAATCAACGCAGGATTCCAGTTCGTGGCAGAAATTCAGCAATAAGTTCGGAGCAAGGGGCGATAACCTCATGCGCCACCTCACCCTCGGTACTGAAATCCTGATTACCAAAAATTTTAATCTGCGTGTGGCTTATAATTATCGCCGTCAGCGCGAGATGACCCTTCCCGAGAGACGGGGCGTGAATGGCCTGAGTTTTGGTTTTGGTTTGCGCGTAAAACGTTTCGGTTTTGCTTATTCCTTCTCAAAAATGGCCTTTCCTGGTAATTCCAGTATATTCAGCCTTACATTTGCATGGTAATCCCAGTTATGTATGTACCCTGACCAATTGTTAAATGGACGATGCAGACCTTGTCTGCAACAGGTATATTTATGTTAACTAAATACGATGCGCCACGAGCTCAAAAAAATAATGTTGATGCTGATCTGGCTTCTACCTTCGGCTGAAGCGGTGGCGCAGTGTTTCACTGTTCATAATTTCACCAACCGGTACGAGTGCCTCACCCTTAACAGTTCTGTAGGTTATACGATCTTTGGCTGTCCGCCACCCTTTAGTTACACCTTTGTAAACGTAATCACCAACGCCACCGTTGCCAGTGGCTCATTGCCTGGAAATACGGGCACCATTACCGGAATTGCGTCCGGATCTTATTCCGTATATCTTCAGGCAGCCAACAATGGCACTGCCGTCACTTTTTACGCGGTGAATGTAGCCATGACCACATCCAATTCTGTGATCCAGACCACCAACGCCTGTAACGGGGCTAACGGAACCGCGTATGTGACACCGCCGAGCGCTTTTACCTCAGGTCTCAGCTATTCCTGGTCTCCCGGCGGATATTCGGGGCAGAGTGTCAACACACTTTCGCCCAACGTGCTTTATACTGTAACAGTTTCCGACGCGCAGGGTTGTGTGATCAGCAATACCGTGATGCTGAATGAAACCATTGTTGATGCAGCGGTTTCAACTACTTATATACCCTGTTTCCAGGGAACCGTTACCTCGGTGGTCACGCCAACAGGTGGCACAGCGCCCTATACTTATTCACTGAACAATGCGCCGTCTTCTGCTACCATTTCTGTTACTGCCGGTCAGTACACAGTTAAAGCGCGTGATGCAAACGGCTGTTATAAAAATCTCAGTTTCCAGGTGCAGCAGGCGCCCCAGCAGATAATTACTCATACGTTAACGCAGCCACGTTGTTCTTACAGCACTGATGGATCCATCACGGCGAGTGTTACCGGCACTGGCCCTTATTCGTACAGCTGGTCGCCCGGTATATCATCTATTCCATCGCTCGCAGGCCTCACTGCCGGAAGTTATTCCATCAGCGTGATCAATGGCAATGGATGCCTTACCCGCAGCGTGATCTCTTTGCCCGCTCCCGCGCCTTTGTCCACTGGATTTTTAACCAAACCCGAAGATTGCAGCGCACAGGATGGTGCTTTTACAGTTACTGCTTCAGGGGGTACGGGTCCTTATTCTTTTACTACAGCCCCGGTTAATGTAACGGGAAGTGTGGTCAGCGGACTCAGCACCGGTACTTATTCTGTGCTGGTGAAAGATTTTAATGATTGTACAGATACAGCAGAAGTGCAGGTAGGCAACCTGAGCACGGTCAGTTTATCCATCCTCAGCATCAAACGCCCTGAATGTTACAATGTATGCGACGGATCTTTTTTACTCAATGTACAGAACGGGATCAGTCCGGTAACCTATACTGTAACCGGATTTACACCTACCACTTCACCTTCGTTTACAGGCCTCTGCGCCGGGTTTTACCAGATCAATGCGCTTGATAACATCGGATGTCCCGCCACGGCAACAATTAGTTTTCCCGAACAAAGTCCGCTCACTTATTCCGTGGAAACGCCACCGGTTCTTTGTATCGGCCAATCAGCTACGCTCAGTGCTTCTGCAGAGGGTGGACAACCTGGCTACACCTATTTGTGGAAACCTGTTAATCTAACCACGGTTACCATTACGGTAAGCCCGCACACGAGTACCAATTACAGTCTGCAGGTGTTTGATTCGCAGGGATGCACACACAATCCGTTGGAAGTTCCCGTAAAAGTAAACGGGCCGCTCAGCATCGATGTGACTGACTCCGGTTTAGGCATTTGCCCTGGCACAACGGCGCAGGTAACGCCTTCGGTAAGCGGGGGCGACGGCAATTACACTTACCTGTGGCAGCCGGGCAATCACAAATCGCCAACCCTTTTCATCAACAACATCAACCTTGGTCAGTACGAACTTACCATTGCCGACGGCTGCGGCACACCAACGGTTTCCAGGATCGTGAACATTAATTTATTTCCGGTTGTAAAACCTTTGTTTAAAACTGTTGGTGATAGCGGTTGTGTGCCCTATTGCACCAGTTTCATCAACCTCACGCCCGGTTCGGCCAACCCTGTCTGGAATTTCGGAGATGGTCCGGCAGAGGAAAAAGGAGATACGATTTACCATTGTTATACGAAGCCGGGAGTTTACAATCTTAAACTCATGCTGGTCGATTCAAACGGTTGTGCCGCTGCTTATACCTATACCGATGTCACCAACGTGTTACCCAAACCGGCCGTTGCTTTTCTCACCAATCCAGCGCTGATCACCTTAAACAATGCCGATCACGTTAAATTTGAAAATCATACACAGAGGGCATTCGAATACAAATGGTTGGTAAACGGCAAATTGTGGACGTACCGTGAAAGTCCGGAATACACTTTTTCTGACACGGGCTGCACGGATTTCAGGCTCGTTGCATACAACCGCAATACATGCAGCGACTCACTGGAAAAAACGATCTGCGTTTCGGAAGGTTTTAATTTTTACATGCCCGCTGCTTTTACGCCCAATGGCGATGGTTTAAACGACATTCTTGTGCCTAAAGGAACAGGCTGGCTGTACGACAATTATCTCATGGAAGTTTATAACCGCTGGGGCGGGCTTATTTTTTCGAGTTCTGAAGTCAGGACCGGCTGGGATGGAAACGTAGGTGTTTACGAATCAACCGATACGGCGCGCAATGATCCTAATGACATCTATGTATGGCGTGTCCGTGTTACGGACAACCAGCAGAAACAGCATGAAATGAGAGGTTCAGTGATGTTGTTACGTTAACAACATCAGCTCATTTGTGCCACGGCCTGAATAATATCGTGTTTGGTAATGATGTGTACGTTGCCACCCAGGTCACGCATCAGAACAGCGTTATTGTCTTTGGTGATCAGTTTGCTCACTTCTTCAATCGGTGCTTTTTCGCCAACAACAGGAAAAGCCGGCTGCATCACCTCTTTTACTTTTTTGTTTTTGAGTTCGCTGTTTTCGATCAGTTTTGTAAAGAGGTAACTTTCGTTGATACTGCCCACAAAATCATTTCCGTCTTTTACGGGGATCTGAGAAATATTGTATTTGTTCATCAGTTCCAGTGCTTCGCTGATGGTGGCCTCTGATTCTATGGTAAGCAACTTGAGGTGTTTATGATTGGCCACCATGTCGATGGCTTTTGGTTTGCTCACTTCAAGGAAATGACGGTCGCGCATCCAGTCGTCGCCCGCGGTGGCCGCGTAGCCCTCGTTGAAGATCAGGTAGACCACCTCCAGCACCGAGGCCAGGCGCGGCGCGCGTTCCTGCGCCTGTGGCACCTCGAAGGGCACGCGCGCCGCGCCCAGCGTGCGCTTGGCGCGCACGATGCGCTGCGCGATCGTCGCCTCCGGTGCCAGGAAGGCGCGCGC
>CAZFCR010000018.1:0-18983 GCA_964517305.1 uncultured Akkermansia sp. | reverse complement strand
CTTAAACAAAACATCACGGTGGTGAGCGCTCCCCTTATCAGGAAAGAAGTTTTTGAAAAGGTTGGATTTTTTGATCCTGGTTTCAAATCATATGAAGACTGGCATTTCTGGACGCGTTGTGCAATAAAGGACTGTTATTTTTATCATAGCACTCAGCCTGCAGTTTGCACGTATATCCGATTCGGGCATGAGAGTATGATGTCTAACAATCGCAAGTTAGCTAAAGCAGGGCTCCGTCTGAGATTTTATTTATTAGAGCAACTTCCGGTTAAATTTGCGCCATACAACATGTACAGGCTCATTCGGTCGATACTAAAACTGATTACTTCATAATGAAAACAGCTGTCATCATATTAAACTGGAACGGCTGGCGCGATACCACAAGGTGCCTCGACTCCGTTTTGCCGCTTCTGCAAAAAGAGGATTTTTTGTTTATTGTGGATAACGGCTCTTCGGATGAATCTGTTATCGAAATTGACAGGTATCTTGAAAAGACTATTCACAAACATGTAAAATGTGCACCGGAAAATCTGGAAGACACATATTTGTATGACATTAAAACTTATCTCGTTTGCAACAGGGTCAATGGTGGATTTTCCGCAGGTAATAACCTTGTTTTAAAACAACTCAGAACTTTAGGTGATTTTAAATTTGTATGGCTTCTGAATAATGATGCCGTTGCAGATAAAAAGGCGCTTTTCGCGCTTAAATCGTCACTTGAGAACAATGTAAAATCAGGTGTCTCAGGTTCGTTGATTCTCAACTATCCCGACAATGGACTGATCCAATGTGCTGGTGTGAAATACCATCCTTACTTAGGAGTGTCGCAACTGATTCTAAAAAATAAGCCGCTCAGCAAGCTCAGCGACGCTATTGATTTTGACTACCTGAATGGGGCCAGTCTTTTTTTAAGGCTGGAGGCGCTTGAGACGGTAGGTTTTTTTGATGAAAAGTATTTCCTTTATTCTGAAGAGTTTGACCTGCAACTTCGGATGAAAAAAGCCGGGTACGAACTGCATCTTTGTAAAGAAAGCCGGGTGTATCATGAGATGAGTAGCGGAACGAGTAAGTCACGCCACAAATTTTATTATTATTACAGTCGCTCGGCCGTTCTGCTCAGCAAAAAACATTTTTCTTTTTTCACGAGAACAACTGCGGTTTTTAATCTGTCGCTGATAACATTCATACGAACGTTTCCATCCTTAAATAATTTTAAATGGGGAATGAAAGGCATCTGGGAGGGCCTTAGAACCAAATGAAAGAAACGACCAATATATTTGGGTATAATTTTATTTGTGCTGAAAACTACGACACCCTCGCAGATCGTGTGATAAGTGACGTAAGAACAGGTGAGGCAGGGCTTACCAATTTTATTACGCCTAATGCACATGGCATAAATATGTATGCCAGGTTGCCGGAAGTGAATGTGTTTTGTCAGCAGTCAAGGTATGTGCTTCCAGATGGGCAGCCAATTGTATGGCTGAGTCGGTTCACAGATCGGAAAATAAAACAGCGTTTGACCGGAAGTGATTTTTTTCCGGTGATGTTCAGAAAAATAAAGGGCGCGGAACATCGCTGCCTTTTTATTATGAGTAATGAGGAGCTGGGAAAGATGATATTGACGGAGAAACCGGATGCGCGTTATCTAGTGCCTCCTTTTTTCAGTATTTCAGAAACCGATAGGGTTGGCGACTTTGTTTTGAATGCTGCTGAAATTATTCAAAAATTTAATCTGAATTATGTTTTTATAGGAATTTCTGAGCCTAAGCAGGGGCTTCTAGCGAAATTAATAACAGAAAGGTTGCGAAGATCAAATTACAAGAGTTCCTGCGTCTTTTTCTTTTTAGGCGCTTCTTACGAGTTTTACTTCGGATTGAAGAAACGGGCACCTGTTTTTTTTCAGAAGACAGGGATGGAATGGGTGTACAGATTGGGATCTGAACCAGGCAGGATGTACAAAAGGTATATTTTTGGAAACTTTGAATTTTTATTAAGAGCGGTTAGATGGATACTCAGCAAATAACAAAAGCGGGGGAGTGGTTGCCATCCGAAAATAGAAACAGGAGAATTCTTGTCGGGGTTCAGATTGCGTTGTTATGGGCTTTTGTGTGCACACTCACCCTGGATCAGAAGATGAACAGTACGATTCTTTTTGGCGTTTTGTTTTCACTTCTTTTCTCTATCCAGAAACGAAACCTGGTCAGTTACTGGAAACACATCCTTGTTTTTTGCAGCATTTATTTCGCACAACTTATTGCAAGTATCTATTCTGCAAATACTCACGAATCAGGTTTCGTTCTTGAAAAACAAATGACGATGTTATTTATTCCTTTAATGTTTTTCCTGGGTTTAAACATCCAACACAGGCATTTTCTTTTTTTATTAAGAGCGTTCTATTTTTCAGTGCTCGGTATTTGTCTTTATCTGATCGGAGTTTCAGCGGAACAATTTTATCACAGCGGACTTGAAATAAAAGAATGGTTCGTGGGTGATAATCTTTACCATGCTTTCTCTAAACCCATCGACATGCACGCCATCTTTCTTTCGTTGTATGTTGCACTCGCTTTTTTTGTCGGGTTGAACTGGCTTTTAGCGAAGGGACAATTATGGAAAAAAATTATTGTGTTTGTGAGTAACATTGTTCTTGTGTTCACTCTTGCTTTTCTTTCATCCAGAGTTGTTATTATCTCAGTTTTGGCTGTGCTTTTTCTTGTATTTCCATTTTTTATGGCGAGCCTCAGGCAGCGTTTAATCCTCATGACCGGCGGTTTTCTGACTCTTTTGATATTTTATTTTGTTATAAAAGAAAGCAGCTTTATTTCCGACAGATTTCTCAACAAAACCAATGATGAAGTGAAAATGACGTCTTTTTTACGGCCAGATTCGACGTACAACCCTATAAACGGCGGTGCCACAAGAGCCGATCGCTGGTATTGCGCGCTTGAGCTGATCCGGGAAAAACCTCTTACCGGACATGGAACCGGTTCCGAGAAAGATAAACTGATGGAGAAATACCAGAAATATAACCTTCAGAACGCAGTGATAAATAAATATGATTCTCACAACCAATACCTTGCTTTTGGCATCAAAACCGGCTTACCTGGAATTATACTTTTTTTAATAGCTATCGTTTGTGGTTTTTACATCGCCCTGAGGGCCCGGAGTTTCCTGTACTTCTCTTTTATGTTGCTGTTTGCCGTGGCTTGTACGACTGAAAATGTGCTGGAAAGTAACAAAGGCATATTTTTCTATGCGTTTTTTAATACGTTGTTTGCATTGTATTTTTTGTCAGCTGAAAGAGGGAAAAAAATTACCGAGCCCCTGTGATCATGCGCCCCCGTTCTTTTGTAAAAAAGGGTGTTTTAATGTATATTTAGCGGTTTAACCATGAAAACCACCATCACCAGCACCGACCGCTCCTTTGTTGACTTTAAGGAGTTACGCCGATACGCTGGTTTGTTCAAATATTTGTCGCTGAGGGATGTGTTTGTAAGGTACAAACAAACCAAGATGGGTTTTGCCTGGAGCATTATCAGGCCTGTTATCAATGTGTTGATTTTCGGATTTCTTTCCTACCTGGTGGATAAGTCAGATAACTTTGCTGACAAGTTCCTGATGGTATCGGCGGGTATAGTTTTCTGGCAGTTACTGTCGACAACAGTAAGTGATGTCAGTAACTCTCTTAGTTCAAACTCGAACATACTTACCAAGGTGTACTTCCCAAAACTCATACTCCCCCTGGCGAACATCCTGGTATGTCTTGTTGATTTTCTGATCGCGTTTGGGTTATTTCTTATCCTTTTTTTAGTCTTAAAAGGTCTTCCCTCCTGGCACATGATTTTTCTTCCTTTTGTAATAATCCATGGTTTGCTTTTTTGTTTCGCAATTGGTTTAATGGCAGCGACAGCGTCAGTAAGGTACCGCGACGTGAAATTCATTCTTCCCTTTGTAGTTCAGATTTTGTTTTATGTTTCTCCGGTGTTTCTTAGTTCGGAGTTTGTGCTCAGTCATAATGTTCCGGATGTTCTTAAAATTATCTATCAGCTGAATCCTCTGGTTTTTATTCTTAATGCATTTAAATTCTGTTTCTACGGAGAGTTCGAGAGCTTCAGACTCATGTATGCATTTTCTTCAGTGCTGATTACGCTGGTTCTACTGGTGTTTTCAGTTAAATATTTTTTAAACTTCGAGAAGTCGTTTGCCGACTATATTTAGAATGAGCGATATTGCTATCAAGGTAGAAAATATAAGTAAAAAGTACGACATTCTTCATAAAGGGAAAAATGAGAGCGACTCGCTGATCGCCGCTTTCGCGCAAGGCCTGAAAGGATTTTTGATAGGCGAAAATAAAAACCAAACGCATGAGGAGTTCTGGGCGTTGCGAGATATTTCTTTTGAAATAAAGCGAGGCGATCGGGTTGGCATCATCGGCAGGAACGGGGCTGGTAAGTCCACTCTTCTGAAAATTCTAAGCAGAATTGTAAAACCTTCTACCGGGCAAATTGAATATAACGGCAGTATGGCCAGCCTGCTCGAGGTAGGAACCGGTTTTCACGGTGATTTAACGGGTCGCGAAAACATTTATCTCAATGGCTCCATACTTGGTATGACCAGACATGAAATAGACAGACGATTTGATGAGATTGTTGCATTTAGCGAAGTAGAACAATTTCTTGACACACCGGTTAAACGATATAGCAGCGGCATGTATGTAAAACTGGCTTTTTCTGTTGCCGTTCACATGAGCCCCGACATTTTGATTCTCGACGAAGTACTGGCAGTAGGAGATGCGGCGTTTCAAAAAAAATGTATTGCAAAAATGAACGAACTCAGCTATTCTGACGGGCGCACGGTGTTGTTCGTCAGTCACAGTGTTAGTTCAATCCGTTCTATATGCAATACCGGTATATATCTGGAATCGGGGAGACTCGCGGCACAGGGCGCGCTAGACAAGGTGATTCTCCAGTATCAGAGTTTTGTAAGAAACAATCTGGCAAAAGGAATTGACATACAAATAAACCCGGTCAGCGAGAGTGGTGAATGGGAACTCGGCTCTACGGTTGAAATCTCAGTTAATTGGGAAAAGAACCGGTTTGCTCCTGGCTGGCATTGTGATATTGCAGCATACTCATTCGACGGTGTAAAGGTGTTTGCTTTACAAAGTCATCTTTTTCCGGGTTTTTCTTCTGAAAACCCGGCTTCAAATGGTATAACATTCAGTGTGAAAAACATTGGTTATGCGGTTTCAGATCTCAGGCTTGATCTTGGAATCAGACCGCACATCGACCACCCATACGAGCTTGTTCTCGAGAATTGCGCAGTCTTGTCTCCAAGTGATAAACAGTTTCATGCATACGGACGACAGGATGTAATAACGGTACCCGAAACAATATGTACAGCAACAACGACAACATAAAAAATAATCTGGCCGAGCAATCTTATTGGGACAACAGTTATTCTGACT
The DNA here is from genome assembly GCA_964517305.1 of uncultured Akkermansia sp. GTDB lineage: Bacteria > Bacteroidota > Bacteroidia > B-17B0 > Aurantibacillaceae > Aurantibacillus. The sequence goes on along the minus strand of CAZFCR010000018.1, from coordinate 13,519 downwards.
ACCAGCTTACTGATGCGGCCAATGATAATGATATTATCAAGAGTTGGATTAAAAAATTCATTCCGGCCAACCGTGACGGTGATTGTTTTGAGATAGGATGTTTCCCCGGTCGTTATCTTACGTTTATGGGAAAACTCGGATATAAGCTTAACGGTCTTGATCTTACGCCGCGTGTGGTGAAAGAGTTTCCTGAATGGCTCCGTTCGCAGGGCTATCAGACCGGAAATTTCAGCCAGGAAGATTTTTTTGCTTACGCTGACACTCAAAAATACGATGTGGTGTGTTCATTTGGTTTTATAGAACACTTTAAAAACTGGGAAGTGGTTTTTGAGAAACATCTTTCCCTGGTAAAGGACGGAGGTTACCTGGTGATTGAAACGCCAAATTTTAAGGGACTTTTTCAGCGATGGATACATTATTTCCTCGATTACACGAATTACAGGAGACATTATATACCAGCTATGAACCCTGTTAAATGGGCAAAATTGTGCCGTGAAAATGGTTTTGAAGTGGTTCACCATGGTTATATCGGTGAATTTCAATTCTGGGTGGATGAACAGCCCACCGGTGGCTGGAGAAAAAAAATGTTTGAGAAACTTATTCAATACTACCCGCGGCTCAAAAAGTTGCCTGCAAATAAAAAACTGTATTCACCATATTGCGGTATCATTGCCAGGGCACCACAGAAAAAACCGTTATCCTAAATGTTTTGATGTTTGGAAGAAACTCCCCTGATATCTGTTATTTTACCGGTATATAATGCTGAGTTGTATTTGCGTGAGGCAATTGACTCCATTCTGAATCAAACTGTCCGGAATTTTGAATTGATCATCATTAACGATGGGTCCAGCGACAGATCATCTGAAATTGTAAGGTCTTGCCAGGATTCGCGGATCATATATATTGAACAGGCCAATATGGGACTGGCTGCAACGCTTAACAAAGGTATTTCCATTGCCAAAGGCGAGTTTATTGCACGACAGGACAACGATGATGTTTCTGCACCCGACCGGTTTGAAAAACAAATCGCTTTTATGCTGTCGCAACCCTCGACGGGACTTCTTGGCAGCTGCGCTGAGATAATTGACGAGAATGGCAATTCAACTGGTCGTTTTCATGATCATCCCACTGAACCATGGAGATTAAAATTTGCGCTCATTTTTAACAACCCCATCGTTCATAGCACGGTAATGATCAGGAAGTCGGTTCTTGGAGTATGCGGCACTTATTTAACTGACACTTCGGTATTCGAAGATCATAATTTGTGGTCACGCATTGCACGTTTTTCTAACGTCGCAAATCTGCCGGATCGTTTACTCAGATATCGTGAAGTGAGTACGGGTATGTCGCGCACAACGGAAGATTATATGCGGCGCGTAAAACGGCAGTGCATTGAAAACATTTTTTTTTATTGCCCGGCACTAAACATACAAAATGTTGAAAATTGTGCGGGATTAGTTTTGGGTATTGACAAACCCGGCAGGTACAACGAGTCATTAAGACAATTAAAACTGGTGATGACCGAGCTCGCGCTGTCATTTTCTGAAAAAGAGAAAATAGCACACAAGCTGGTCAAAAAAGAGTGTTTTAAACAAGTACTGGCATTTAAACGCCATTATTACAATGGAATAATAGAATCACCCGAGTCTACTTCGTTTCAAAAGTTTGTGATGAAAATGCGGAGAAAACTGATGTTCATAATTTATAAGCCGTATTTTTAGAGTATGAAAATTCTCCATTGCGTTGAATCATATTACCCTGCCTTAGGCGGCATGCAGGAAGTGGTTAAACAACTCAGTGAGAGACTTGTGCGGCTTGGTCATGACGTTACAGTGGCTACGCGCAAACATCCCGAAAGATCATCAAATGTGATCAATGGGGTAAAAATAACATCATTTGATATTTCAGGAAACATCGTCAATGGTATTCAAGGTGATAAGGCAGGTTATGAGGCGTTTTTACTGTCGGGCCAATTTGATGTGGTCACATTTTTCGCCGCACAGCAGTGGGCCACGGATGTTGCGTTACCAATACTTTCACGGATAAAAGGGAAGAAGGTCTCGGTGCCTACAGGATACTCAGGTTTTTACTGGCCGGAGTATAAAACTTACTTTGAAAATATGAAGTCGTGGATACACGGATATGACATGAATGTTTATCTGAGTAATGATTACAGGGATATCAATTTCGCACGCGAAAACGGTGTTACTAAACTTTGCCTGATTGCCAACGGGGCTGCTGAAGATGAGTTTTTGCCTGAATCTGGCCTTGACGTGAGGAAAGAACTCGGTCTTCCAAAAGATGAGTTTTTGCTTTTGCATGTTGGTTCATATACGGGCTGGAAAGGTCAGCACGAAGCGATGGAGATATTTTTGCGTTCTGGTATAAAAAAAGGAACACTTTTATTGATAGGAAACAATTCGGAACATTTCGCCATTAGTAAAAGAAAACGGCCGCTGCTGTTTTTTCTTTCCCTTTTGAACAAATTGACTCGGAACAAAAAAATCATTTTCAAATATTTTTCCCGTGAGTTTACAGTTGCAGCATACAAACAGGCAGACCTCTTCTTGTTTCCTTCCAATATAGAATGTTCACCAATTGTTTTATTTGAGTGCGCCGCAGCGCGTTTACCATTCATGTCTACAGATGTAGGAAATTCAAGGGAGATAGCCGAATGGACGGGTGGCGGTGTTATTATGCCCACGAAAAAAGATAAGGAGGGTTTCAGTCATGCAATTATCATGGACTCTGTGCGGCTTCTGGATAAATTATATACCGATGCAAAACAACGTGACCGGCTTGCTGAAACGGCATTCATCAACTGGCAGAACAAATTCTCCTGGGAAAAAATCACTAAACAATACGAATCCTTATATTCCGACTTAACAAAAAATTCATGATCGTTGTAAAACTAATGGGAGGGCTGGGGAACCAGATGTTTCAATATGCCGCGGGGCGCGCGCTCGCTATCAAACACAATGTGCCGCTTTATGTAGATGAATCTTTTCTGAAGGCGGATCCCAACGGGGCTTACACCCAGCGGAAACCGGAACTGGCGCAGCTAAAAACCAAACTCAGAACAGCCGGCAGTTCAGAACTCGCTACTTTCGACGGGCGTAATTTTTTTGATTTATTGCTCATGCGCGAAAAGTCGGTAAAAAATGTTCTTGCAGAGGGCGATGGTTTTAATACTGAGTTTTTTAATGTTCAGCCGCCGGTGTATCTCGATGGTTTCTGGCAGTCTGAAGCTTATTTTAAAGCCATTCGCGACGTGCTGCTTGAAGAATTTTCGCCTGTTGGTGAATCAGGAACAAAGGCGCAGGAGTATCTTTCGCTCATAAAACAGGCACATTCGGTTTCCATTCATGTGCGCCGGGGCGATTATGTGAACAACGCTGCCGCGGCTGGTTTCCACGGTTTTCCGGGCCTCGGTTATTACAGAAAGGCTACTGATCTCATTCAAACGCAGGTGAAAGACTGTGTGTTTTTTGTGTTCAGCGACGACATTGCCTGGTGCCGTGAAAATTTGAACTGGCCTGGCAAATTTGTGTTTGTTGATACAAAAAGTGAGTTAGCTGCAACCGATTTATGTCTGATGAAATCGTGCCGCCACAACATTATTGCCAACAGCAGTTATTCGTGGTGGGGCGCCTGGCTGAACCAGCATCCTGATAAAAAAGTGATAGCGCCACGCAACTGGTTTGCGGCCAGCAGATCAAGCGACCATATTTACGGATACAACTGGAGTGTGATATGAAACAGGTTTTCCTGATCCTTGCACATAAAAATCCGGATCAGCTTGAAAAGCTGGTAAATTATCTTTCCGCAAATAACTGCAAAGTGTTTGTGCACATCGACCGTAAACAGAAAAAACACTTCAGGACATTTATCTCCCGATTTTCAGCGGACAAAAACATACAGATTTTCGCGCAGTTTAAAGTGTATTGGGGCGGTTACAGTCAGATCAGGGCCACTTTTTTTCTTCTTGAAAAAGCAGTGGCCGACAGTGATTTTGATTTTGTAAACCTGATCAGCGGACAGGATCTTCCGGTAGCCCGCATCAGCGCATACAATGCTTTTTTAGAACAGCATAAAGACAAGTCTTTTGTCTCTTACCACAAAGTCCCGGCGCCTGAACAATGGTCGGGCCGGGGAGGGCTCGAACGCGTTGAATATCACTGGCTGACGGCTTTTCCAAAATGGTCTGGATTTTTCTTTAACAGACTGATGGTGGTTATCCATGCTTTTCAGAGACGATTAAATTTTTATAAAAAAAGCAGGGTTCAATTATATGGTGGCGCCAACTGGTTTACCTTAAACAAAGAAATGGCGGTTTATGTAAATGATCTGATCGGGAAACAACCTTCCATCCTGCGCTGGTATAAAAATACACGTTGCGCTGACGAGATCATTCTTCAGACCATTTTAATGAACTCGCCATTCCGCAAAAACGTTGTGGATAGATGTCTTCGTTTTATCGACTGGTCGACCGGCCCTGAATTTCCGAGAACCTTCAGGGTGGAGGACAAAGAGCGCCTTTTAAATAGTGGTGAATTTTTTGCCAGGAAATTTGATGAGCAGGTGGATAAAGAAATCATTGATCATATTTACAAACATATCTGATGCCGCTGATCTCTGTTGTAATGCCGGTTTATAACGCAGGTAGTTTTCTGAGGGAAGCCATCGACAGCATTCTGAACCAGACAGTCAGCGATTTTGAATTGATCCTGATTAACGACGGCAGCACAGATAACAGCGAGGCCACCATTCTCACTTATTCTGATCCGCGGATAGTTTACATCAGAAATGAAAAAAACCTGGGGCTCATCGCAAGCCTCAATCGCGGGCTGGAGACGGCTCGGGGTAAATACATCGCCCGGATGGACAACGATGATATTTCTGATCTTACACGATTCGAAAAACAGCTTGCTCTCATCGGGCGACATCCTGATGTATCCGTAGTTTGTTCACCCATCATTGGCATCACACCGGGCGGAAAGTTGCGCGATCACTGGCCATCCGATATCAATAACAGGAGCAGCAAACAGATCGCCGCTACACTGCCCAAAGAAAACTGTATCTCGCATCCTACCATTTTTGCCAGAGCGGAAGTGATGAAAAAATACCGCTACGCTGCGGAACAGAAGGGGAGTGAGGATTGGGACCTCTGGCTGCGCCTTGTGCGGGATGGACACAGGATTTTAAAAACACCCGAGGTATTGCTTCAATACAGAATTCATCAGGGTTCGATTACAGGATTATACAACCGGAAATTGTCGCCGCAGTTAAAATCTATTGGCGTTAAATACCGGTTTTTTACAGGGTCTATTCGCGCTGGCAGGTTCAACTGGTTTGTTTTAAAGACCCTGTTGTATTCGGCAAAAGACTTTTTTTATTATTTCAGGAAAGAATTTTTGCCCGATTTTCTGAGGCAGATCAAGTGGGTTTTTAGTATTTCCCCCATCAAGGCATCGCATCAGTACCGGCATTTAAAACGAAGTTTGAAAGAAGGTCAGTCACGTTTGTTTTTTTTCTTTCCGTATTCTCATCTTGGCGGTGCTGAAAAGGTGCATGCGCAGATCACCAAATTGTTTGCAAACGAAAAACCTTTTGTTTTTTTTACTGGTCTGCACAACCTGGCCGATCACAGCGCCCAGTTTGGATCACAGTGCATTTTACTGCATTGTGGCGCGGCGTTGTATCATCCTTTTTACAGTGCCAGAAGCAGCAGGCTTATATTCGATAAAATTCAGTCAGCGCGGAAGCCTGTCGTATTTGGGGCCAACAATCTTTTTTTTGACGATCTGATCCTTCGTATCAGCTCCGCTATTTTTGTTGTTGATCTTACGCACGATATTTTTTACACTGCGCAGGTTTCACAGAGGGATTTGGATATTGCGCTCCGACCGCAGGCACGCGTTTTCATCAGCAATCAGGCCATTAAACGAACACTTGATTTTTACGACGCCCATTTTGTGGATGAAAATGAAAAAACAAAAATCAAACTGATTTATAACTATGTTGAAATGCCCGCAAAGTCGCGTAATAAAAACTGGCAGCCGGTTTTTAAAGTACTTTACGTAGGTCGTGATACGAGCGAAAAAAGGGTTGACCGGATCTTTTCACTTGCTGAGGCTGCTGAAAAACAAAAACTTCCCTTTGTATTCGAATTCGCCGGTGAGATAAAACACCGCCATCTGCCATCAAATTGTAAACTCCACGGAAAAATTCTGGATCCGGATAAACTGAACGATTTATACGACAGCGCGCATTTTGTGATCATCAGTTCCGAGTCAGAAGGTTTTCCTTTGAGTCTGATGGAAGGCATGGCGCATGGCTGTATTCCTCTCGCTACAGCTGTGGGAGATATTCCTTTCCATATCCGGAATGGACAGACAGGCTTTGTGACCATTTCTGAAGAAAACAAAGTGCTGAATGGTTTCCTGGAAATATTAAAAACGATTGGGGAGGATAAAAATCTTGAGGCCATGTCTCAAAACTGCAGGACTTATACTGCCGAAGTATTTAATAAAGCAAGATTTGAGGAATCGTACAGACAATTATTGCTCAGCGATCCTGATCAGGTAAAAGATCTCTGAAGCTGCGGGCCCAGGTTGTCCAGTTCAGGTGTTCTTCGTAATATTTTCTCGTAGAGGCGCGTAAAGATTGATATGCGTTTTCATCTGCCATCACCTTGATAATTGTGGCCGCATAAGCCTCTCCTTTATCTTCATAAGGCAGAATATAACCATTCACACCTTCCTTTAAATGTCCGGCAATGCCACCGGTATTGGAGGAGAGCACGGGAACCCCGAAAGCACTTGCCTCACAGTAAACGATGGGCGTACAGTCGAACCTGGTGGGCAGAATAAAAAAATGATGTTCCGAAAACAATTCCCACATGATCTTTAGTCCTTCGGGCGAGTTTTTGTCAACGAAAGGAATTACTTTGAGTTTTTCATGCTTCAGGCCTTGCGGGGCCTCGCATCCAACCACCGTTAAATATGCGTTGATACCGGCATTTAAAAGTAATTGCAGGGTGTTATAGGCAATGTTAGCCCCTTTGTTATGCCAGTAAGTGCCAATGAGCAACAGTCTGCAGACGCCCGGTGCTTTTTCTTGCATGGCTTCGTCACGCGAAGGAACGGCATCGAGATTGGCACCAAAAGGAATCACAGCTGTTTTCGCTTTTGATAGGCCATACAGATCCTGCGCATGATGAGCCGCCCAGTGCGAGGAAAAAATAACCTTCGCCGCACCTTCCATGGCTCTTTTATCGGTTTGAATACTCTGGTTCTTCGAAAAGTTCCAGAGCCCGCTCAGGATGGTGTGATAGTTGATGGCGCCGCCAATGGTGCGGTCGAGCACATAATACACAGGTGTTTCGGTTTTTAACCAGGCACCATATTCTGTACCGCCGCATACAACAATCAGGTCGTAGCGCCGTGCCTTCAGTTTTTTTGAATAGATCCTCCCAAAAGCTTTTGAATAGGCAGTGGAATGGCGATAATCAAGTCGTTTTCCGAAAACGGCAATTGAAATTTTATTGAATGCAGCCAGAATTAATTTAAGCGTACCAGGTTTTGCGGGCCCGAGGTGGTGAACGTCAAAACCTTCTTCCTTCAGCGCCTTAAAGGCATAATGCGCGGTACCCGACCAGGCGTGTTTATCGTCAGGGCGTGTTTCGGCGATGTATGCAATTGACAGTGTTTTCAGAGACCATAAATATACACTTTATCAGGTTTTGCCCTTCATTAGAAAACGGTTGACAGTGGTGAGGTTCCGGCTTTTAAAACTATTTTTAGACCCGCGTCTAAACTGTTTATTATATTTGTAACTGAGCCGTGATGAAAGTTTTATTATTATCTGACACCTATAGCGAGCACACCGAAAAATGGGCGCTCGGGCTCGCAGGCAATGGTATTCATGTAGGACTTTTCAGTTTTAATAAAGCCTACTATGAATGGTATCACCACGATAACATCACTGTTTTTTTTGAGCCTGAAAAAGAGATCAATGCGGAAAGTACGCTTACCAAACTTTCGTATTTAAAATATGTCACCATACTGAAAAAGATAATCCGGCATTTTAAGCCCGATATCCTTCATGCGCATTATGCAACGAGTTATGGCCTGGTTGGGGCGTTATCGGGGTTCAGACCTTTTGTTTTGTCGGTCTGGGGTTCGGATGTTTATGATTTTCCAACCAGGTCTAAATTCCACAAAAGGCTTTTTCAGCACAATCTTAAAAAAGCAGATGTGCTCATGTCCACCAGCCAGGTGATGAAAACCGAACTTCAGAAATACACATCAAAACCTATTATGGTGACACCATTTGGTGTTGACATCAACGAGTTCAGCAAGCGGCACGTACCAAAAAAGCAGCCGGAGGCCGTTTATGTGGGAACCATTAAACCCATTGAAGAGAAATACGGGATCATCGATATTATTGAGGCTGCCAAAATACTGGTTGAAAAAAAACAATCCCGGAAATATAAATTTATGCTCATCGGTCCGGGGAATGACTTGCCATCTTATCAGCAGCAGATAGAGGCCTACGGCCTGGGAGATTCCATTGAAGTAACAGGCAGAATTCCTTTCTCTAAAATCAGTGAGTACCACAACCTGCTGGATATTTTTCTGAATGTTTCTATCGACGACAGCGAAAGTTTTGGCGTTGCAGCCGTTGAAGCTATGGCCTGCGAAAAACCCGTGATCGTTTCTGATGTAGGCGGACTGATGGAAGTGGTGAACCAGGGCGAGTTTGGCGTGGTAGTGAAACGCAGGGATGCAGGGGCGCTTGCCGCGGCCATTGAATCGCTGACGGAAAACGAAGACCGTGCAAACGAGCTGGGCAAAAGCGCCAGGCAACATGTGTTGCAGCATTACGACTGGCAGAACAATCTTGATCTGGTAATTAAAGAATACAATCAACTTCTCAAATCCGCAGTATGAAAAAACTGTACTACAAAAATAAATTACTGATCAGCCTGAGCAGGTTTTTTGAAAACCGCAGGTTATTTACACCGCTTCAGCTGGCCATTTATACGCTTAAAGACTACCGTCTTTGGCCGGAGAAATTGATTGCACTCGATGCCTTTTGTCAAACCGGTTTGCAATGGACCAGGATATTTGCAAAAGAAGCCGCTTACCTTGAGATGTGGGACATTGATCCGGAAGCCATTAAGTATGCGAAAAAAGAATTCCCGGAAGCAAAATTGGTCTGCGGAGATTCTGTGGACGCGATTAAAAATCAAAAATTTGGCAGAAGAGATTACAATTTTGTCATGATCGATTCGCCGGTTCCGTTTCAGTTTCCTGATAAAAGTTTTGAGCATTTTGGTTTTTTTGACCAGCTTTTCCAGAATATCGCCAGCGATGCCATCATTGTGTTTGATGTTGTGCCGGATATAAAAAGAATGTTGGCCCGACATCCCCATTCGCCTGAGTTTGAAAAGCAGTGGGCTGCCGCCAGAACAGATTTTTACGGTGCAGCTGATGGCTGGTATGTAAATCCTGCTGTTATGATTTCAACGTATTCGGGGAGGGCTGAAGCCGCTGGTTTTAAAGTAAAATTGATTACCTATAACGCGAGGAACGCCTATTTTGGATTCATGATCATGGCGGTTTCAAGATGATCAGCATTCGCAACATATCCCTTAATGATTCGGAATACGAGTTGCTGGCAATAAAACACGGAAGTGTTTTTAACCATCCTCAATGGCTGAGTTTGTACAAAGGGCAACTGATACTGAACGGACTGTATAACCTGAACAATGATCTCGTTGGCGCCTTCTCGGTTTTTAAAGCAGAAAAATTTGGTTTAAAATATTTTATCGTGCCTCCATATTCTCCCTCAAACGGACTTTTTTTTGTTAATCCCGCTGAAAATAATGCAAACAGGATCAGCTACGAAAAAGCGGTGCATGAAACCATTGCCGACTGGTTCGGGAAACAGGGAGGTTTTTTAAAGATCACGGCTTTTCCAACCGCGATCAACGATACACAACCTTATTTCTGGAAAAATTTTAAGGTGGTGCCAAACTACACTTACCGCTTGCCGCTCGCTGCCAGTGAAGACGTGCTTTTTGCGGGGATGACCTCCGAAAAGAGAAAATCGGTGCGGAAGGCTCAGAAAGACCTTGTTGAGATCCGCCACGTGCAGGATTACAGCGTGGTAAAACAGCTGGTTCAAAAAACATTCGACAGGAAAGAAAAAAAGGTGAACAAGATGTTTTTGAATAAGATTCTGGACTCCTTCGCAAACGCTGAAAATAGTTTTGCTTTTGCGGCTTATATCAACAATCGCCCTTCCGCCTGTACATTCTGTGTTCACGATGGCACAACCAGTTATTATCTGTTTGGAGGGTATGATGCGGCAAATAAACACCACGGTGCAGGGCCGGGTTGTATGTGGCATGCCATACTGCACGCGAAAAAAATCGGTTTAAAGGTCTTTGACTTTGAAGGCAGTATGCTACCTGAGGTGGAAAAATATTTCCGTGAATTCGGTGGCGAACTGGTTCCATATTATACCATTCAAAAAGCCTGGCTGCCTCTTGAAATGATACTGAAACTTAAAATGCGCAATCGTTTCTAAATGAAAGCCATCATTTCTCATGATATAGATCACATCACCGTTTGGGAACATTTGTTCAGGGATACCATCATTCCCAAATACCTGACACGGATGCACATCGAATTTTTTTCGGGGAAGATCAGTCTGCGTGAATACATCCTGCGCTGGTCTGATTTTTTTAAAAATAAATGGCAGAATGTGGATGAACTGATCACATTCAACAACGTGAATGGTGTGCCTTCTTCTTTTTTTGTAGCGGTTAACAAAGGCATCGGGCTTAATTATTCTAACGAGGCGGCCATGTTATGGATCAACCAGATGAAAAGCCGTGACTGTGAAATTGGATTGCACGGGATAGAATTTAATGATCCTCAGCTCATCAGTAACGAAGCATCCCTTTTTAAACAGTTAACCGGCATTGAACGCTTTGGCATCCGCATGCACTATGTGAGAAATACCCAGGATACTTACCGTTTGTTGTCGGAAGCGGGATACACTTACGACAGTACCGAACATGCTTTTAAAAATCCATACAAGGTGGGAAACATGTGGGAATTTCCTTTCCAGATCATGGATGGCTGGATCATTGAAAATTATAAAAGCTGGCAGTCGCTGAAACTTGAACAGGCGATTGAAAACACCAAACGTCTTATCGGAAGAGCAGCAGACGAAGATCTGAAATATTTGGGGATAGATTTTCACGACCGGTATTTTTCGCATTCGTTTAAAACCTGGCTCGACTGGTACATGTGGCTGATAGAGTACCTCAAAACAAATAAAATCGAATTTGTAAATTTTAATATGGCCATCGCCGAACTTGAAAAAAAATGATGGAGCCTTCAACATCTGCCTGGAAAGGTGAGATCAGCTGCGATATGCTGAATCAACTGAATGCCAACACGCTTGGTGAAGCAATGGAAATTAAGTTTACTGAAGTTGGCGACGATTTTTTGGTCGCCACCATGCCGGTGAATCATAAAACAAAACAACCCTTCGGATTATTGCACGGCGGTGCTTCTGTGGCGCTGGCCGAAACGGTTGGCAGTGTTGCTTCCTGGTGCGCGGTTAACCGCGAATTGTTTATAGGCGTGGGCGTAGAGATCAATGCCAATCACATTGCGCAGGTAACAAGCGGAATTGTAACTGCGGTTTGTAAACCTGTGAAGTTAGGCGGTAAGATTCACATCTGGGAGATCAGGATTTCTGACGATCAAGGCGCGCTTTGTTGTATCAGCAGGTTTACCTGCATGATCGTGCCCCGGCCAAAGGTTTGATAATTATTTTGTTTTTCGGGTCACCAGGTCAAGATCTTTATTCACGCCCATTCCAAACAGCGAAAAATCATATTTTACAGGATCAAGCGGATCAAATTTCCGAAGCACGGTTGTAACTTCTTCAACAGCCTGCCAGTCGTTTTGTTTTCGTTTTAAAATGCCGAGATTTCTGCTGATGTTGCCGGTGTGCACATCCAGGGGCAGGCACAGTTGAGAGGATTTCACCGAAGTCCAGATCCCGAAGTCAACACCTTTTTTGTCTTTTCTGACCATCCATCTCAAAAACATACACAAACGTTTGGCGCTGGATTTTTGTTCCGGATTGGAAACGTGTTTTAAAGTCCGTTCGGGATGATCAATGCCAAAAAAAATACGCCTGAATTTCATGATGTTTTTTTTCACATTGGCATCCGGTTCAGCTGTATTCACTGAAAATGATTGTTCAAGTCCGCCGTGGTGCAGGTAAATGTTTTGAAGCGAGGCCATAAAAAACATACAATCTTCACCATTAAACGTTCGGTGAACAAATTTTTTGAAACGCTGCCTTTCTTTTTTACTGTGCTGAACAATAAATTCATGAGGAGCATGCTCCATCAGTGTCATCAGCTGTCGGGCATTGGTGATGATGGACTTTCGGTTTCCCCAGGCAATGGTAGCTGCAAGAAAACCCGCTATTTCAATGTCTTCTTTTTTTGTGAAGAGGTGAGGAATAAGAACCGGATCGTTCTCAATAAATCCATGTGTATTGTACTGCTGGTATTTTTCGTCGAGCAACTCTTTTATCAGCAGCAGTTTTTTCATTCGGGATTTTAATACTTAGTGATATCGAGTTTTTTAAGCTCGGGATTGGCTTTGTGAATGCCAAAAACCACGAGTATGGTCATTACGCCGCCAAAAACAATGGATGGCACAAGACCCATGGCCCTGGCTGCAAGTCCACTCTCAAAAGCGCCTATTTCGTTGCTGCTGCCCACAAAAATATTATTGATGGCGCTTACCCTGCCACGCATGTTATCGGGTGTCATTAACTGGAGGATGCTGTGCCGTACCACCACGCTCACATTGTCGAACGCGCCGGTCATGAACAGCATACCAAAAGCCAGCCAGTAGTTTTTACTGAGACCGAACAGAATTGTAAATATGCCAAAGGCCACCACCGACCAAAGCAAAGCAACACCTGCCTTTTTACCCGGCGGATAAGCGGCCATGATAAAAGCCGAGATCACTGCCCCGATGGCTGGAGAGGTGCGCAGAAGTCCGTACGCTTCAGGACCCAGGTGCAGGATCTTGTCGGTAAACGCGGGAATGAGTACCACCGCGCCGCCAAACAACACCGCAAAAAGATCGAGTGAGATGGCGCTGAAAACCATTTTGGTTTTAAAAACAAAATTCAGTCCGGCCTTCATGCTTTCAAAAACAGTTTCTTTTTTTTCGCGCGGACCGGGAGCTCCGGGATTATTGATCATCCAGATCAGTATGAGCGAGATCAGAAACAGAACCACTTCTGTGAGATGACAGGCCGCTGCATGTTTACCGTTGTTGTAACCGTAAATAAATCCAGAGGCAACAGGACCAAGGATGGCGCCTGTGTGCCAGGCGGTGCTGTTCCAGGTGGCGGAATGGGTATAAGAGGTGCGCGGAACCAATTGACTTAAAAAGGGATTGGT
>CAZFCR010000017.1:0-19430 GCA_964517305.1 uncultured Akkermansia sp. | reverse complement strand
TAATAAATGCCAGGATGGCTGCCAGAATCAGTGCAAGCGCACAATGAAAGCCGGTGTACATATGACCGAAGTAATGATAAAGTGCTTGCTGTATAACAAAACCCCAGAGGTAAATACCATAGGAAATATCGTATCGTGGCTGCAGTCTGCGAACAAAGGGTAAACCAGCAAAATAAACCACGGCCACCGAAAATAAAAAGATAAAAATAATTTCAGCAAAAAAGGTCCTGCTAAAAATAAAGTACAACAGATATAACCCTAACACTGTCTTAAGATTGACGCTGATCTTCTCCGCATGCAGAGCGAACGCAGATCCAAAGGCAAACGAGAGAGGCAGCAATGTAAACTCGGAATTATCACCCATCCATCCAAAAAGAAAACGCCCGGGAATAAACGCTTCAAGAAGGATTACCGCAACAGGAATATTCAGGTAAGACGTGTTTTTAGCGCCCAGTATCATAAAAACAGCAAGCAATCCTAAGTAGCATCCCACCTCGTACCGCAAGCTCCAAAGCGAGCCGTTTACTGCGTTTTTGTAATGGTTTTCCGCGAAGACACCAGGTAATTCAAAGTTGCTGTCAAAAACGAGATTCTCGCCGACGTAAGACCAGGTGGAACTGTTTTGAAAATAATCACTGGCGCTCAAGGTGGTCACCATCGGCCCTATAATGATTACAGTGCAGAGCAACACAAAAAACAGGGCTGGGATTACGCGGAATATGCGGGAGATGACAAAATATTTTGCGCTTCTGTTCCGGATAATACTGTATGTCACCAGCATCCCGCTTACAAAGAAAAACAATTTTACAGCAAGAGAACCTGTGTAGGTGATGCCAAATATGTAATGTATGGGGTCGTTCCAGAACTCACTGTCGCCATTCAGCGGTATGCCATGCCCGATAATTACCATAGCAGCCAGAAACATCCTGGCAAGGTCGAGGTTGTTGTTTTCTTTTCTGATGAAGTTTGCGATTGTCATACGGGCTTTAAAGATAAGACTTGCAACGGAATTTGTCGTCAGTACTTTTAAAATTGAATAATCAATTGACGCATATGCTGAGAGCACATAACAGCCACCTCAAGAAAGATGACCAGCAGCCTCTCCAATACCGTGATTTGCTTCGAATCTGAGTTTAAATTCCTAAATTTGTTCTCTTAAATTTAAAACCGTTACCATGTTTGATAATCTGCAGGATAAACTCGACCGCGCTTTCAAAGTACTCAAAGGCCAGGGCAAAATTACCGAAATAAACGTAGCAGAAACCATGAAGGAAGTGCGTAAAGCGCTTCTGGATGCCGACGTTAACTACAAGGTGGCCAAAACCTTTACCGATACGGTGAAAGAAAAAGCGCTGGGACAGAATGTATTAACGGCAGTGTCACCGGGACAGCTCCTGATCAAGATCACTCACGATGAACTGGCTCAGCTCATGGGCGGTAATAAAGAAGACATTTACCTGGGCGGAAATCCAACAGTGATCCTCATGAGCGGTTTACAGGGTTCGGGTAAAACCACCTTCACCGGTAAACTTGCGCATTATCTTAAAACCAAAAAAGGAAAAAAACCTTTGATGGTAGCCTGCGACGTATACAGACCTGCGGCTATTGACCAGCTTCACGTTCTTGGTGAACAAATCGGTGTGGAGGTTTTCAGCAACAAGGAAGAAAAAAATCCTATTAAAATTGCGGAAGCTGCCATTAAACAGGCCAAAGAAAACGGCAACAGCGTGGTACTGGTGGATACAGCGGGTCGCCTTGCGGTTGATGAACAAATGATGAACGAGATTGCCGCGCTTAAAAAAGCGGTGAATCCAAACGAAATATTGTTTGTGGTGGACAGTATGACCGGCCAGGATGCCGTCAACACTGCCAAAACATTTAACGACCGTCTCGATTTTGATGGCGTGATCTTAACCAAACTCGATGGTGATACCCGCGGTGGGGCGGCACTATCCATTCGCAGCGTGGTAAACAAACCGATCAAATTTATTGGTACCGGCGAAAAAATGGATGCCCTCGATGTGTTTTATCCTTCGAGGATGGCCGACCGGATCCTGGGCATGGGCGACGTGGTGACCCTCGTTGAACGCGCGCAGGAACAGTTTAATGAAGAAGAGGCCCGCAAACTCAACAAAAAAATCGCCAACAATAAATTCGATTTCAACGATTTTCTGAACCAGCTTCACCAGATCAAAAAAATGGGGAACATCAAAGACCTCGTGGGGATGATTCCCGGCATGGGCAAAGCGGTGAAGGACATGGACATCAACGACAATGCTTTTAAAGGCATTGAAGCCATCATCTTCAGCATGACGCCGGAAGAGCGCAGCAAACCTGAACTCATCAACGGCTCACGCCGCCAGCGCCTTGCCAAAGGAAGCGGTCAGGGCATCCAGGAGGTGAACAAACTGCTGAAACAATTTGAAGACACCCGCAAGATGATGCGCATGATGAACGATAAAAACGCCATGTCGAAAATGATGCGCAACATTCCAAAAGGCATGAGCGGCGGTATGCCGAGATAAAATTTATTGATCAACAAACAACCACCACACATGCAACTCATCGACGGCAAAAAAATATCACTCGAGATCCAGGAAGAAATTGCCGTGGAGGTAAAAGCCATTCTGGCCAAAGGCGGCAAACAACCGCACCTGGCGGCAGTGCTGGTGGGCAACGATGGCGGCAGTGAGACTTATGTAGCGAGCAAAATAAAATCATGTGAACGCGTAGGTTTTAAATCCACACTCATCCGTCACTCAGATGATGTGAGCGAAGCCGATTTGCTCAAAACCGTTGAAAAACTGAACAATGATCCCGATGTGGATGGTTTTATTGTGCAACTGCCTTTACCCAGACACATTAACGAACAAAAAATTATTGAAGCCGTAAAACCCTCGAAAGACGTGGATGGTTTTCATCCGGTAAACGTAGGTCGCATGGTGCTGAACCTGCCCTGTTTTGTCAGCGCCACACCTTACGGCGTTGTGCAGCTGCTGCAAAAATACAACATCGAAACCAGCGGCAAACATTGTGTGGTAATAGGCAGAAGCAACATTGTTGGTTCACCCATGAGCATTTTGCTGGCTAAAAATACAGTGATGGGCAATTGCACCGTTACTCTTTGTCACAGTAAAACAAAAGATCTGCGTTCGCACACCACCCGCGCTGACATTGTGATTTGCGCACTGGGAAGTCCCGAGTTTTTAACGGCTGACATGGTGAAAGAAGGTGCCGTAGTGATCGACGTAGGTACCACCCGCGTTCCCAGCACCACCACCAAAAGCGGTTTCCAGCTCAAAGGTGATGTTAAGTTTGATGAAGTGGCTCCGAAATGCAGTTACATCACACCGGTTCCGGGCGGGGTTGGTCCCATGACCATTGCTTCCCTGATTAAAAACACCCTGCTTGCGGCCAGTCACAAGATCTATTCAGAATAAATAAGCAGGTAACCGTTCAAAGGCAAAGGCAGCTGTTTGTCCCAATCAACATTCAGAAAACCGATTAATGCTTACCTTTCGGGCAGCTTGAATTTCCTCAAAGAAAATATCGCGATCGCCCTCGCTTCCATCAAAGCCAACAAACTGAGGGCCATCATCACCATGCTCATCATCAGCATTGGTATTACCGCGCTGGTAGGCATCCTGTCGGCCATCGACGCCATTAAAAACGGCATCAGCAGCAACATGAGCAGCATGGGCGCCAACACCTTTACAATTCGTGATGCGGACACCAGGATCCGCGTGGGCCGTCACGGCAAAAAATCAAAGGCGTCTGAAAAGATCACGTACAAACAGGCGCTTCGTTTCAGGGATGAGTTCAAATTCCCGGTAACCGTTTCTGTTTTTACCGAAGCGAGTTTTAGCTCCCGTTTGCGTTACGCCGATAAAAAAACAAATCCAAACATACGCGTTACGGGCGCCGACGAAAATTATTTGCTCACAGCCGGTTATGATGTTGAGAAAGGCAGAAACTTTTCCGCCGGTGAAACCATGGGCGGCAGCCATGTGGCCATCATTGGCAAAGACATCGCGCTGACTTTATTCGGGAAACTTAATCCGATTGATAAATTTATTAAGGTCGGGGCCAACCGTTACAAAGTAATTGGCGTTTTAAAAGGCAAAGGCAGCAGCGCTGAATCGGGCGGCGATAAACTGTGCATCATTCCATTGCATGCCGCGCGACAGTATTTTGGAGGCGAAGGCCTGAGTTTTACCATCAATGTGATCACCAAAGACGCCGCTCTGCTCGACATCATGGTGAACGAAGCACGCGGCCTGTTCAGGAAAGTAAGGCAGGTGCCTCTTGAATCTCCCGAAGATTTTGACGTAGTAAAATCTGATCATCTTGCCGAAATGATGAAAAACGACATCAGCTCCGTGACCACCGGCGCCACCATCATCGGCATCATCACTTTACTCGGCGCAGCTATTGGTTTAATGAACATCATGCTCGTGAGTGTTACCGAAAGAACAAGAGAAATCGGGATCCGTAAAGCCATGGGCGCAACACCTTCCATCATCAGGGACCAGTTTCTCATTGAAAGCGTTGTGATTTGTGTATTAGGCGGCCTGATGGGCATTGTCCTGGGCATTGGTATTGGCAACCTCATCTCACTGGCCATGAATACCGGCTTTTTTGTGCCCTGGCTCTGGATCATCGGAGGCGTGATCATTTGCGTGATCGTGGGTCTTGTCAGCGGGTATCTTCCAGCGAAACGCGCTTCTGAGTTAGATCCGATCGAAAGTCTTAGATTTGAATAATGAAGGTGTTTCTGAAAAAACATGCCGAACTGTTTGTGCTTGCAGTTTTGTCTGTTCCCTTGTTTTTTATCGGCGTAGGGAATACGCACGACTGGGGCGATGATTATGCCCAGTACATCACAGAAGCTCTCAACATTGCCAGCGGCCGGCCTTTTTACGAAAGCACCTACATTTACAATCCACTGAATCCTGAATACGCGCCACCCAATTACCCCCCGGGTTTCCCGCTTCTACTCGCTCCGGTTGTAGCCCTGTTTGGAACCGGTATTCAACCCCTACTTTACCTGATCAGTGTGATCGTGGTGGCGCTTTTGTTCACGCTCTACGCCTATTTTAAAAATCACATGAGCAGCCGGGCCGCGCTTTGTCTCGCGGTGGTTGCTGTGTACAGCGGTGTGGTAATGGATTTAAAAAGTCACGTGCTGTCTGACCTCCCGCTTTTGTTTTTTGTAAGCCTGTATTTTTTATTCCGCGAAAAAAAACAAACGCATGTCAACAACACCGTCTTAACCTTAAGTCTTGTCATGGCGCTGCTCATCCGGTCCCAGGCAGTTATTCTTTTGTTGGCCGAACTGATCTATCTTTTTATTCTGCTCATCAGATTCCGCAAAGAAAAAAGTTTAAGAACAGTATTGTTCAGCGAAACCCGTTTGCCTGCATTACTGGCCGCTCCCCTGCTCTATGCCCTTGTGCATTTTTTTATTTTCCCGGCACCCGCCAACGCGGGCACATTTTACAAAAACCTGTTTTTTCTTTTTAATGAACATACCTGGGTCCTGATCGGGTACAACGTCAATTATCTTCTTGATCTGCTCAGGCGCATGCTTCATTTTGAAATGCAGGACTTTTTCTGGCAATCACTGGTCAGCCTTTTGGAATACGTTTGCCTGGTGAGCGTGTTCCTGGGTTTTATTCTGTCTGTCAGAAAAAAATTAGGTGCAGGTGCCATCTTTTTTATTCTGATGTGCCTCCTGATCGTTTTTCTTCCGGTACACCAGGGTCACCGTTATTTTTTGCCCGTACTGCCCCTGTATTTTCTTTACCTCGTGAGAGGTGCCCGTGTGGCCCTGTTGCCGGTGCTGAATTTAAAAGGCTTCAGCGCCGCGCTGGTATTCACTGTACTTTATCTTATCCTGGGTATCGACCATTTTGGCCGCGTAAGCAACTTCGACAATCGCGGTGTATATACGTATTACGACAGCCTTGCATTAAAGGCCATTCAGGAGAATATACCTTCCGGTGATGTGATTGTATTTTCAAAACCGCGCGCGCTTGCACTTTATACAGGAAAAACGGCCGTCAACATTGCGTGGCAGCGCAGTTCAGCTGAAAACCGGAAACTGTTTGACAGTCTCAACGTAAAATATCTTCTCGCCAGAAAAGGTCTTGAAGACGAATACATACATGACTTTCTGAAAAAAGAAAATTACGCAAAAGATACACTGGAGATCAATCCCCTTTATACCCTTTTCACCGTCCGGTAAATTATTCCTTTCCGAAACTTACAGCAATGATCTGAATCTTCCTTTCAGCGGCGGCAAAAGGACTGTAAACGGAGTTTCTTTTATCCTGCAGATCAGCGCTCACGCGGCTGGCCGGCAACTCGCCAATGTCAACGTCTTCAAAGGTTATGCGGCCTTCTCCTGAATTAGGGTTGTCGATGTATTTTTTGAACCAGCCGTCCTTATACTCATAAAAATAATTCCGCAGACTGCTGATGCGTCGTTTGGCCAGTTTCACATTGTAATCGGTGCTGGCAAGAGGACTGCAATACCCTTTCATGGTGATCTTCACGGTTTCGCCATTCAGCAATACCTTCTCAAGCAATTCTGCAAACCTTGCCAGATCTTCAAATCCTGTATCCACGCTGTCACTGAAAAAATTCTCTACATTATTGGTCTCCCGCGTTTTGTCATCACCCTTTAATCCTCTGCTGTATTCTTTTACGTAAGTAGGCGAAAGCGCCTTGTATTCGATAAATGTAGTCGCGTAGTTTTTAGTGGTAACTGTTTGTGTGGTTTTAGGATCGGGCTGATCGTTGTGAAAATAAAGCGTGAGTGGCACCAGCAATTTCATCTGCGCTTTCTGCATTTTTACTGTATCCACCACCACTGCTGGAGGCGGCTCGTCTTTTTTAATATCAAAACTATACAGATCATTGCAGCAATTCAGCTGGCCTTCAAACAAAGATCCCGGCCTGTTGCTCGAAAGATAGACCCGCGAGCCTTCTCCGTTCATTGAAAAATAAATATCGTTGTACCCGCTATTGATCGGGAAACCAGCATTCTCCGGCTCTGTAAAAGCTATGCTGTCGTAACGGCTTTTAAAAATATCAAAGCTGCCCAATCCTTTATGGTATGTACTGCTGAAATAAAGTGTTTTTTCTTCTTTTAAAAACCAGGGTGTGATCTCATCTTCGTTGCTGTTCACGCGGTGGCCGGCATTCACAGGCTTTTCGTAGCTGCCGTCGGCATTTTTAACAGCGTACCAGATATCCATGCCGCCCCTTCCCCCGGGCCGGTTACTGGAAAAAAACAGCACGGTACGGCCGTTGATCTCACCAAAATTGGGCTGGGTACTGCTGAAACCCGGCAGGTTGATGGGTTCTTCAAGCGGCAGACCGGCCTGCCATTTGTTTTTGCGGAACTCGCTGGTATAAAGCTCACAACTGTAATCCGCCGCATTTACTTCTTTGCAGCGTGAATAAACCATCCATTTTTTATCAGGACTCAGACACACGTTGGCATTGTGAAATCGCGGTGAATTGACCATGGTATCTAGCACGCGCACCTTTTGCCATTTGCCTTTGCTGAATTTACTTGTATAAATTTTACTGTACTCTGTTTTGCCGGGCTCCCGTTTGGCAGCGGTCCTCACCGAAGAAAAATAAAGCATGCTGTCGGTTTCAAAAGGCGAATATTCGCTTTGCTTGGAATTAATGGCGTTGTCAACGTGATCTACATGCGGAATTACCGGGTTGCTCACCAGGATCTGCGCCAGGTCGCAGGCTTCCATTTCATGCCGCGCTTTGGTCTGGTACGACTTGTATTTTTCGGTCCTGATCCTGAGTTTGTAATATTTACCGAACCATTTTTTAGCTTCCTTATACTCGCCTTTGTGTTTTAATAACTGACCGATCCAGTAAAACGTGAGCGGAAAACGACGGCCGTTGTCGAGCGCGGCCACCTTATGATACAAATGCAGGGCCAGTGGAATTTCAAAGTTCAGACGGGCCGCATCGGCATACTGGTATTGCAGTTTGATCTGTGTACTGTCGCGCATGTACAAACGGTTGTAATATTGCGACGCGCTGTGCCAGTCCTTGATCAGCGTTGCCTCATAAGCCTGGCGACGGAGCATCTGGTTAGACTGCGAGTTGCCCTGAGCGAAACACAAAATCAAAACGACTATGAGGTAAGGGCGAATTGTTTTCATTTTACATAAATACCGGACAGGCGCGTTTGCGGGCGATAAAAGAAGGTTTAAGCCTGAAAACATAATTCACAAAGATCTCGAAACCACCCTGGCGATTGGTTGCGGGCGTAAACCGGCTGATGTTGATGTCGTAAGCGATGCCGCTCTGTAAGGTCTTGTGAAAATATCCCATTCTCAGCACCACTGCATCTCGCGTCCTCAAACAAATCCCGCCTGAAATGGCTTTTTGCTCCTCACGGTTAATATGATATTTAAGAGAAACATGAGGTATGAGTTCGTAGTTTTTTCCCTGTGTCGTGAACAAAGCTTCTGCAATAATATCGCTGTTCTGCGCAACAGGCGTGGAATACGCTAGGTAGTTGCTGAGCCGGTAATCGAGCCTGCTCACATCATTGCCCTGGTATGAAATGCGTGGACTGGTAACATGATGAAATCCTACGCCATAGGTGAAGAGGTGTTTTCTGTTGAGATAATACCTGATCCCTGATCCGATGGTCATGTCAAAAAAATTCCGCTGCATCCAGCTAAACTGTTCACCTGCAGATAAAGCCCGGTTGTAAGCATAACCGTCAAACTGATTCTCAAAGGTCATCCTGCTGTAATCAAAACCCACCTGGCCCCAGCCCATGTTCAAACCCAGCGTAAGAATCAGGCTGCTGTCGGCTTTGGCCATAAACATGTAATTACCGCTGCCATACAGTTGAGTGGTGCCGTAACGTGTGTCCCCTGCCCTGTCGCTGTTAAAAACAAAACCCAGTCCGATGTGATCCTTCTCAAGCTGCCGCGGCTGAAGCCGTGTTTCGCCATGCATGCTGAAGGTGTTGTATTTTACAGGCACAGTGTACCACTGGCTGCGAAAAATAGCGCCCACACGGTAATCGCCGTCAAAAAAACCTGTGAAAGCCGGACTGATGTTGAGCAAAGAGCCATTGTACTGCGAAAAGTGGATATCCTGTGAACGGAGAAACACTGCCAGCTGGCAGAAAAGAAGCAAAAGTATTTTATGGCGGTTATTCACAAAAGTGCTATAAACAAATATACTAAAAAAGGTGAACCGCAGCGGCGCGCTGAAACTAAAATGGGGCAAACTTAAATTTGTTTACGGTGTTTAATTCTTAAATTTGCAGCTCATTTATTTTTAAGATATGGCAACTGATAACTTCCAGGCTCACGACTATTATTTGATGGACGAGCTTTTAAGCGACGAACATAAACTGATCAGGGACACCGCGCGTGCCTGGGTAAAAAAAGAAGTTTCACCCATAGTGGAAGATGCCGCACAAAAATCAGAATTCCCTAAACAATGGATCAAAGGCCTGGCCGAGATCGGCGCGTTTGGTCCGTATATTCCGGCTGAATACGGAGGTCCTGGTTTGGATCAGATCTCTTACGGTTTAATTATGCAGGAACTGGAGCGCGGCGACAGCGGACTCCGCTCCACTGCCTCTGTTCAAAGTTCACTGGTAATGTTTCCCATCTTTACCTATGGCAGCGAAGAACAAAAGAAAAAATACCTTCCAAAATTAGCTTCCGGCGAGATGATGGGTTGCTTCGGACTTACCGAACCCGATCACGGCAGTAACCCGGCGGGCATGATCACCAATATCAAAGACAAAGGCGATCATTATTTGCTGAATGGTGCCAAGATGTGGATCAGCAACGCGCCCTTTGCCGACATCGCGGTGGTATGGGCCAAAGATGAGGCAGGCGACATCCGCGGCCTTGTTGTAGAACGCGGTTACGAAGGTTTTACAACACCTGAAACACATGGTAAATGGAGTTTACGCGCCAGCGCAACCGGTGAGCTGGTTTTTGACAACGTAAAAGTGCCAAAAGAAAATATTTTTCCGAACATCAAAGGACTGAAAGGTCCACTTGGTTGCCTCAACAGCGCCCGTTACGGCATTTCGTGGGGTGTGATCGGCGCGGCCATGGATTGTTACGACAGCGCGCTGCGTTACAGCAAAGAAAGGATCCAGTTTGGCAAACCCATCGGGGCATTTCAGCTCACGCAAAAAAAACTGGCTGAGATGATCACCGAGATCACCAAAGCACAATTGCTTACCTGGCGCCTGGGCGTTTTAAAAAACGAACACCGCGCTACGCCCGCTCAAATCAGCATGGCCAAACGGAACAATGTGAACATGGCTTTGCAGATTGCGCGTGAAGCACGCCAGATTCATGGTGGCATGGGCATTACGGGAGAATACCCGATCATGCGTCACATGATGAACCTCGAAAGTGTGATCACCTATGAAGGCACGCACGACATCCACCTCCTGATCACCGGTATGGATGTGACGGGCTTTAATGCGTTCGGGTAAAAAATCTAAATATTTGGAATAACAATCGAAAAGACAGAACCTTTTCCAACGGTGCTTTTCACCGAAATGGAACCGTAGTGCGCTTCCACGATCTGTTTGCAGATGGCGAGTCCGATTCCAGATCCGCTTTGCTCTGTACTGAGCCTTTCAAAGGGCTCAAAAACCTTGTCCGACATTTCATTTTCAAAGCCAATGCCGTTGTCTTCGACCATGATCTTGTGTTCCCGGTCGTTTTTTTCGGCATATATCCAGATGATCGGGTTCACATCTTTTTTGCTGTATTTGATGGCATTCGTTATCAGGTTAAAAAACAGCTGATACATAAAGTTGGCATCGCCTTTTATCACAGGCATTTCAGAGACCAGGATGTTGACTTTGCGTTCAGTGACTAACACTTCAATGTCATCGATGATCTGCGAAATTACTACCGAAAGATCAACCGGTGAGTAGGCCAGTTTTTCTGTTTTTACCCGGTTGAGACGGGTAACGCCTTCCACCACCATTTTTAAGCGGTGGGCTGATCTGGTGATTTTTTCAATCATGCCAGACTGCGCGGCGGAGAGTTGGGCGCCATACTTATCAGTGAACAACTTTGAAAATACAAGGATCTTTCTGATGGGCTCATTCAGATCGTGCGACGCCCGCGACGCATACTGTGCCAGTTCGGCGTTCGACTGCACCAATTTTTGTCTTTCCGTTCGCAGATCAAATTCAGTCCGTTTCAGTTCAGTAACATCGCGCAGAGAAATGAGAGAAGCGTTCTCACCATCCCACTGCACGGGTCCAACCAGGGCCTGCACATGCAGGATACGATCCGGACGAACTATTTGAATAAGTTCAGTTCTGCCGGCCTTTAACATGTATCCGAAGTTGCTTCCCGGTAACTGGTTTTGGTCTTTCGAGAACAAACCTGCGGCACTTGCGTTCGCGAAAAGAATCACGCCTTTATTATCGACAATCAAAACACCGTCCTGGAGAAATTCCAGGATGCCAATATGATCTTTTACGTTGTATGTGGCGCTGTTTTCCAAAACAATTTAACTTTCAGCAGGCATTGGCGTTCCGCCCAGAATACCGCTCAGCGAAGTAAATGCGGCTTCGTTAATGGCCATTCCTTTGTTTGTAATATTAAATTCAAAAATAGATTTGGTATGCATGGAGCCACGCATTTTTAGTACTGTGATCACCCGGTGGATATTACCGTAAACTTCGGCGTACCTCAACAGAATAATGGAATCGGTAATGGTTGAAATATGACTATCGGTAACGGAAGAACCTCCGATGATTGTTGTGCTGGTGGATGTAAACAGCGCGCAGATCTCATTTTTTTTCAGGAAAGAAGTAAACGCGATCAGAAATTCCCTGAAATTCTTTTTCGAACTTCCCCTTTCTATGGCAGAAAGACTATCAAGTGCCACACGGTCGGGCTTGTGTTCCAGTATCAGCCGCTGTATGTGCAACAGGTGCTCGTCGAGGCTGGCCGTCTCCGGATAAACCGCTTCTATGTGCAGTTTTTTTTCATCCACCATTTTTTTAAAATCCGTTCCCCATCCTTTCGCGTTTCTGATGAGCTGCTCGTAACTTTCTTCATAAGCAAGAAATAGTACTTTTTCCTTGTTCTTATATCCGCCTTTTATGAATTCGGTTACCAGAAGCGTTTTGCCAGTTCCTGTTGCCCCCGAAACCAGCACTATTGAATCTCTGAAAAAACCTCCCCCGCACATTTTATCGAGCCTTACATTGCCTGAACTTACCCGGGTATTGGATGAGTTCTGTTTCATCTCGAGGCGTGTAAGCGGTATGATGATGATGCCGCTTTTCGGATCAATGACAAACGATTGTTCTCCTTTGCTGTGTGCGGATCCCCGGTATTTTAATATCTCAATGGAACGGTTTCGCTTCTCGGCCATCAAAACATTTCTTAAAATGAGCACATTATCTGCCAGGTATTCTTCAACACCGAATCGTGACACAAGTCCGTATTCCTCCAGACGTTCGCTGGTAAACATAATGATCAGATTTTTTTTCTTGAGGAAAGTAAGCAGGGCATAGATCTCTTTTCTGATCAGAGCCGGATCCTGAAAGTACTGAAACAGCGAACCAATAGAATCCAGTACAATTCTTTTAGCGCCTATCTCATCCACTTTTGATTCAACTCTTACCATGAGCGCTTTCAGATCAAAATTTCCTACAATTTTAGGCTGCTCATATTCTTCAACAGTTGCGTTCACAAACCGCCACATATCGTTGCTGATATAACTTTTGATGTCCCATTTGAAATTTTTGACGTTCCTGATGAGATCGTTGACATTCTCCTCGAAAGTGACAAATACACCGGGTTCTGAGAACTGTTGAATGCCTTCCACAAGGAACTGCGTTGCCAGTATGGTTTTTCCGCTGCCCGAACTGCCTGAGAT
Organism: uncultured Akkermansia sp.; assembly: GCA_964517305.1. Lineage (GTDB taxonomy): Bacteria > Bacteroidota > Bacteroidia > B-17B0 > Aurantibacillaceae > Aurantibacillus. The sequence goes on along the minus strand of CAZFCR010000017.1, from coordinate 6,491 downwards.
CAACGTGGCACGTCCCGCCGGTAAACCGCCATAACTTATTTCATCAAAACCAGGAATTCCCGTCTTTCTTTTATTGTCGGTTACCACCGTATCCTTCTCTGATTTTATTTTTCTGTTATTTTTCATTTTTGTTCTTATAACATATCTTTTGTGAGATATAAAAATGCTTCTTTGGCGCTCTGCTTATCACTAAAATTTCCGATCACCCGAACCTCTGGCTCAGGCGCACTTCTTAAAATAGTTGGAATGGCAATAATTTTCTTTTTTTCGGCAAGAACATGCTCCTGAAGAACATCAATAATTCTGATCTCAAAACTGCCCGGACCCATGCCTACCGCACACACCTCCTCAAAAGCTCTGATGGTAGCTTTGTTGTAGCTGGTGAGACCTGCAATGTATATTTCGAACCTGAGTTTACTCCGGGGTGCAGGCATGTTTTTCAGTAAAAGTGAAAAAACGTCAAAAACAATGCCTTTAGTCCCGCGATGGGTGTATTGAAGGATAAGTGGATGAAAAGCGGAGAATGTTGAATTATTTCTACGATTTGAAAAATTCAGATCAATTCAGCCGAATCATGAGGATGTTAAACCTGTTTTTTTCAGGATCTCTTTTATTACCGATTTCAATTGGTGGTATGTGGCCGGTTTCAGATAAAAACCTGATCCGCCGGCTTCGATCACGCTGCTGGCTTCGTCGCGATCTGCATTGATCGAAAAAACATAGAGGGGAATGTTTTTGAACTGACTGTAAATACGAAGTTCTCGGATATTTGAAAGATTAAAAAACGGTGTACGAAGGTCGGCAAGGATCAGATCTGGTTTTGAATTGTCTGCCTTTTCTGCATATACCGCTTTCTGCAGCAGATAAGAAATGAGTTGCTGACCGGTACCTACAATGTGTAAGTCAACATGTTTATACGCATCGATCACGGCACTTCGGAAAAGGAACTGATCATCAGGATCATCCTCAGCAATTAAAACCGATAATTTCTTTTTTTCACTCATCTTACCACAGGTAAAACGTTTCGCAACTGATTATAGTTTTAACTGCAGTAAAGTTTTATATCTTTTTAGTCCTTGTCTCAGGCATTTTCTTTCATGCTGAAATCGATCTGGGATAAATACTGCAAAAAACTTTTTTCAAGATTCTTAAGACGAAGGCTCCGTGGATGATAAGAACGGAATGTAAAGAGGGGAAGATCGGGGTGTTTTAAAATACAGAACTGTTTGATGTTCCATCCCGGAATTTCCAGGAACTCCAGCCCGTTAAACACATTTTTAAGGCGGGCGTCGAAATAAGGACCCGTAAAGAACATACACACACTCGGGTTCAGAATCCTTACTTCTTCGGCCAGCACCGTATCAGCCACTGATATGGCTTTTTCGTATTTTCCGTAGGTGCGAACACCATACAAATCAAATTTACTAAGATTGGTCCAGGCCGAAGAACAGGATTCATTGCCCACAATGTTTTCTATTTTTCTCACGGTATCCCAGAAGGCAGAGGTTTGCCCGGCCCGGCTGAGATTAAACTGTTCATAAGCGAGCATCTGCTTATCTATCTCATCCACAAAATTGGTCCAGCCATTTGTTTCCTGTCCCACTACCAGCATCGGCATTTTTTGTTTCAGGTATTGGGGATCCGGCGACATCAGAAACGGTCCGGCCAGGTCATCAAACGGGAAACGTTTGATAACGCTTTTAAACAAGGGTTGGTTTTCGAGGTAGAGATTAAACAGTTCTTCTTTCATAAGGAGATATAAATTAGATTTTTAAACTGAGACCAAGGGTCAAATAAGAAATGCCGTAACCGAGTTCAGCAAATGCGCCAAACTTAGGCGTGAAATAATAACGGCCGCCAACAAATAAGGAATAAGCCGGCCATATACTGCTGCCCGAATAACGGTAATTATCTTTAAAAGGATCGGGACTGTTGTTTTCATATTTGTAGGTAGAGATCCTCAATCCTGCCATTAAACCAAAATAAACTTCGCCTTTGTCAAAGATGAGCGCGTCAAGATGATAAGCGGCACGGAAAGCCAGCATCAGATGGGTATACGAGTGCTGGTAATAATATTTGTTGTTATTGAAATAATAATCGTTGTAGCGGTATGTGGCGCGCTGAAATCCGAAGTAACCTCCCAGGCCGACAAAACCAGGTCCCACTTTTTTTCCAAGTGCCTGCTCGTAGCTGATGCTGAGCGCCGGAGTACTGCGCGAGTTGTAGCCACGGCCATAATTGTAATAGTGTCTGCTGCCGAGACCCACGCCGATGTTAAGGATACGGGTAGAAGCATCAAATGCGGCTCCGCCTCCATCGTCCACTTTTAGCAGCATAGGCTTATCATTGCCTGAAAAGGCGATGATGGCTGTTAACATGAGGATCAGGACGATTAATTTTCTTTTTCTGATTGGTGTAGGTAGTTGTGTGTGCATACAGGTGTATTTTTATTTGGTTATTTATGAAGTAACTGGGTAAGTTCGTATTCCGCTGTCATCAACAAAGCAAGCGCTCTGTTTCTGGCGTAGCGGGAAATGTGGTGGGTGCTTAAAAACTGATGGGTGCGAAAAATAAATCCGGAACAGTAGGCAATGCGTTCGGACACACTCATGTCCTGAGTCCGTTTCTGATAAGAGGCAACAAATGTTTCCCTTCTGATCATGATTAGCCGTTCTTCTGGAGAATCTTATTAAAGAAATTTTTAATACGTGTTCTGAAACTCATCCGCTTCCACCACCTGTCTTTTTTATGGGCATTCTGGTGTACAAAAGCGTTTTTACCCGAGTCGTAGATTACTTTTTCGCCGGCGCTGATAATGATCTTGGTGCTGCTCAGCTCGCTTTTTGAAACCTCAACAACACCCGTGATCACTGTTACTTCCACTTCGCGGCTTTCGTAACCGCTCACATTAAAAGAAGTTCCCATCACACGTGTTTTGGTATCCTGGCAATACACAAAAAAGTCTTCGTTTTTTTCTGCCACCTCAAAAAAGGCTTCGCCGGAAAGATTCACCTCACGTTTGCCTGCGGCAAATTTTTCGGGAAACACCAGTTTGCTGTTTTTATTCAGATATACTTTGCTGTTGTCGGGGAGATAAAAAACCATGGCTGAATCACCTGAATTAACGGCGATCATGGCAACCAGCTGCGATCTTTTTCTTTTACCGGATTTTTTCTTGCCGGGCTCCGGAAACTCAGGAAGTGTTGAGTCGGGGGTTGCTTCTGCTGCAAAAGTTTCAGCAACCGGTGCCGGAAAGGTATCTGCAGAAGTACTGACATTGGTGCTGAAGTCGGAAACAAGTTCGGTTTCCCCGGATGCCGGAATGGCTAATTTAACCACCAGAGCCAGACAAGCGAGCAGAATAACTGCCGCAGCAACCCTCAATGGTGTGAACACCGAACGTTTGCGGCGCTGACCTACCCTGTTCATCAGGTCTTCCCAACCCGCTGTTTCATCAGACACAAGGTTTTTCTTAAGTGCACTACTCACCTGCCACGCCTGTTCAGCGGCAAGAAAGGTCTGCTCGTTGGCAGCGTGCTGCGCCCTCCAGTCCATAAGGGCCTTTGTTTCTTCCGGGCTTGTGTTACCCGAAAGATACTTGGCAATTAAGATGTCTGTTTTACTTTGCATAAGCTGTGATTTTAAAGCGGGTCGGTGCTCTTGTCTTTTATATGACTGAATTTTTAGCGTTTACCCCCAAACAATTTTTAACAAAAACGCAAGTTGTTGATTATCAATTAAATATTTATCACCCCCACGTTTGTATTTGCACCAACAGTAACATTGATGCTGTTGATCGAATTAGGGTTGTATGGCGATTGAGGTGTCACTGTCAGGGAATAGGTGCCTGCAGGAAGTCCGGCGATCAGAAAATCTCCGTTGGCATCTACCACACTTGAGTAAGATACACCTCCTGAAGTGGCTGTTACTGTAACCGGAACACCAGCTACCGATACACGACCTTTTATTGATCCGCTGATGGCCGTTTGAATGGTTCTGATGACAGGCTTCAGTGAATAAGTGTTGTTTCCGTGATCGACAACCGATTGATTAGCGTCAAAATCAAGCAATACTTCGTAGGCCACACCTGGTTCCAGATCCTGATGTACTTTTAATTTAAGACCCGACTGGGCTGAACTCGGTATGGTAAGCGGCACAGTATCTCCCGCTACTACCAGCGAGTTGTTGTTGCCAAGGATCAGCCTGATCTGCTGTACCCGGTCGGTATTCAGGCTGCCGGTGGCAATGAGGGTATCCACACCGTTAGAAAAATCGAGCAGGTTATAAATACCCGGTGTGGTGGCAAGGTTCACGTCGGCGCCACTGTTGCCGGTAACCACTACGCCCTGAAGGTCGATGAACACCGCGGTGTAAGGACCCGGAGCATCCGTCATGCGTACAAAATATGGTGTTGGTTTGGCAGGGTCAGCCGAAAGTTTTTTTTCTTTGCTGCAGCCCAGCAGGAAAAGAAGTCCTGAGGCAATCATAAGGGTCTTAAGAGATTTCATAGTGCTGTTTTTTTTTAATAAGACCCTACAAACAGCTTTTGCCCCCAAACCCGGGAAAAAAAAATTAAAAAATGAGCAAGGAAACAAAATACCCTGCCGCCGCCGCCAGCATCAGAACATCTTTGCTGAGATAGGGCCTGAGTTCTTCGCGCATTTTTTTCAGCGCGATGCCCATCTGGTTCTCAACCGTTTTAAGGGAGAGACCCAGTACTTCGGCGATCTCCTTGTTCTTTTTTTCTTCAAACCTGCTCAGTACAAAAACGGCTTTGCATTTGGGAGGAAGCGTTTCAAGCGCCCGGCTGATCTTCTCCTCAAGTTCTTTGAGCATTAAAGGTGAATCCGATTTCAGTGCCGATTCAATCTTGAGGTCAGTTGCGCTGAATCGGGTTTTATTGTTCTGAAGATGAGTAATGGAAGCGTTGATAACAGCCCGGTACAGATACGCCTTGAGATTAAGAATGGCCGTGATCTCATCCTTTTTATGCCAGATCTTTACAAATACTTCCTGAACCACATCGTGAGACGCATCCTTATCACCTATTACCTGGTAAGCTGCGTTGCGCAACATACTGTAATAAGTTTTATACATCTCTTCGAATTGGTGCCCCTGCATTATGATACAAGTATAAGCAGGATTTGTAAGCCCGCCCTCTCGTGAGTGCAAATTTAAGCTAAAATGTGACTCGGACTTTTTCAGCCGCCGCCAACGATTTTTGTAGCAAAAACACCCCGGAGTTTTTCGGACGAACTAATTAACGCCATTAACTTGTTTTCATCTTCCCTGGCCTAAAATCCGGTGATAACGCGGAAATGCAACCTACCTTTGAAAAAAAACTCTTCATGAACCAACTTCTTTCACCTCAGTTTCTATTAATAGAAAGCGACGAAAAAAATCAGGACATCGTTCTGCGGCTGGAAAAACTGGAAGACCTCAACAAGGTCATCCAGATGGATGTTCAAAAAAACAATGGTATGTTGAGTGAACTAAGGCGTCTTATGAAAAAATTATAAGGTTCCATAAACCCTTGTTCATTCATCCGGTATATATATAGATTGGTCGAATTTTGACCCCGGAAATTTGATTTTAATCTTCAAAGTTCTATTTTGCCTGCATAAACTAAACTCATTTTTTTGCTGCAAAACCAAGACTTTATGAAACTAAAGATCCGGATTACTTTTGGTGTTTTGAATTACTTAACCAGCATTGTACAAATGGCTATTCCATTTGTATTTCCCGATGAGCTGCATGTCAGCGCCCAGGTTGCACTTATTCTCAGCGGTACTTTTATCATGGTGGCCTCCCTTTTATCGAACTACGAACTGGGTGTACTTAAACTCATCAGTTTTCGTGAACATCTGATGGTAGCCATAGTTGTGGGATTATTCCTCACCTTTTCGCCATTTGTTCTGGGATTCTATGAACAGGGCTTTTTGTTGCACACGTTATCCGGATTAACCATCGGGGGTTTTGCCTCCTATATTTACAAATCAACATTTATCCGGCAACGACCGCGTCTTCAGTATTCGATCAGGTAATTAAAATCTGATTCCCATCACACACACATCGTCGGTCTGAGGTGTATTTTTTTTCCATTCCTCAAACCGTGTGGCCAGTAATTTACCCTGTTCCGGAAGAGGAAGCTCGAAGGCTTCACACAGAATTTCCCTGAACCTTTTGTAGGTGAGTTTTTTATTGTTTTCGCCACCGAACTGATCGGCATATCCATCGGAAAAAAGATAAATGGTATCGCCTTTCTGAAGCGTGAACTCGCGGATGGCGAACCTGACAGTGTCTTCTGTTACCAGTCCTATGGCCTGTTTGGTGGCGGTTAAAATAATCTGGTCAATTTCATTCCCCGAACGCCTGAAAATATAAATTGGGTTATTGGCGCCGGAAAAATAAAGTTTGCTGCGCGCCTTGTCAATTCCTATCAAAGCAATGTCCATCCCATCGCGGATCTGGTTCTTGGCTTTGCTCTGGTT
>CAZFCR010000016.1:0-19719 GCA_964517305.1 uncultured Akkermansia sp. | reverse complement strand
AGAAAATTCCTCCCCGATTAAATCTGTAGTTATCGAACTGTATCTCAAAAGACTGATCGTAGGCGGTTTTGAGGGCGTTTATGAATTTGCCAAAGATTTCAGGAATGAAGGGATGGACAGAACGCACAACCCGGAATTCACCATCCTTGAATTTTATGTGGCTTATAAGGATTACAACTGGATGATGGATTTCTGCGAGAAGTTGCTCGAAAAAGTAGCGATGGATCTCTATGGAACTACAGAGCTGACGATCGGCGACAAAAAAGTGGATTTTAAAGCGCCGTTCAAACGCATCACCATGTACGACGCGATCAAAGAACATACGGGCTTTGACATCAGCGGTAAAAACGAAGACGAGATCCGTGAGGTGTGCAGGCAACTGGGCATTCATGTGGAACCGAGCATGGGCAAAGGAAAACTCATTGATGAGATTTTTGGTGCCAAGTGCGAAGGCCATTATGTACAGCCAACATTTATTACGGATTATCCTGTTGAAATGAGTCCGCTTACCAAAAAACACAGAAGTGTTGAAGGCCTCGTTGAACGATTTGAATTAATGATCAACGGCAAGGAAATTGCCAATGCCTATAGCGAGTTAAACGATCCGATCGACCAGCGCGAGCGTTTTGAGGAACAATTAAAACTTCAGGAGCGGGGCGATGACGAAGCCATGTTTATTGACCACGATTTTTTACGTGCCCTCGAATACGGGATGCCTCCTACAGCCGGTATCGGCATTGGGATCGACCGTTTGACCATGATGCTTACCAACAACGCCGCCATCCAGGAAGTGTTATTTTTCCCGCAAATGCGTCCTGAGGTAAAACAGGTAGAGGAAAACGTACATACTGAATAATAACGCGGGGGGCTTTTTCTTTTTAAGACCAGGCTGCCCTGCTGCTTTAAATAACTATATTTACTGCGAATTTACCTTGCGCCTGCAACTGAAAATAATCTGTTCATTTCTGGTAACGCTTCTTGTTTTTTCCTGTCAGCAACCGGAAAAGAAGAACAAACCTGCTGAGAAACCACGCGTTTTTTCAGGGTATCATCTGCTGCTTGATGAGATCGTAAGATCAAAAGAGGGCGTTTTCCGTGGTTTAAGCCTGAACAGCAATACAGAAACCATCCGCAAAACTGAAGGTGTTGAACCAACGGAGGTTTCGGAAGATCATTTGTATTACGAATACCAGCCCGACAGCATCACCAATTATTCGATCGATTACACAATGCACAACGACAGTCTGGAAGAGATCAATGTGCAGATCAACAGCAGTGACCTTGAATTAAGCACCTATCTGTTTTGTGATCTCAAAGATTATTACGCCAATAAACTGCCTAACCCAACCGAAGACAAAGGTTATGTTGTATACAATTGTTTTGAAGGTCAGCGCAAGCCGTTTGTGGTGTCTTTAAGCGACAATTCAAGTCCCAGCCAGGGCATCATCAACATGGTGATCTACAAAGACAAATGATCAGGGTTTCACGATCTTTTTTCTGAGAACAACGGCGTTTTGATCTTTTATTTCAAGAAAATAAATACCCCGGGGCAGAGATTTTGTATTTATTGAATTTTCGCCTGGCCGAAGCGGGGTTTCAAACAACGCTGATCCCGCAGTATTTCGCAATAAAGAAATTAAACCATCGTGTTGATGTGTATTCAGGTAAAGGACGTCATTTACCGGGTTAGGGTAAACCTTTATTTCCGAAGCTGCGCTTTCATCAAGCCCGAGCGGAACATCCAGCAGCCAGGCTTCTTTGCTGCGTTCATCACCCGTTGTGAGACCACATGTAATGATGAGGCGATCCCCCGCCAGACAACTCATGTCGCCGCGCCGCGCTTTGGCAGGCAAAGACGACTGTTGGGTCCACGACATCAATGAGGGGCTGTAAAACCAGGTGTCGTTTTTGTAAACATTCATTGTTTCGTGTCCGCCAAACAGCACAAGTTGTTGATTGTTTGAACGCAATGCCGCGTAGGCTCTGCCAGGACCGGGGAAGTCTGTCAACTGCGCCCAGCTGTCGTTAGCCGGGTTGTAGCTGAACATTTTGTTTGAATAAACACCACTGTCGTTAATGCCAAAAAGCATGTAGCCGGTATTGTTTATTACCGCGGCGCTTGCGCGCCACACGGGTTCAAACGGAAAGTCATTTAACTGTGTCCAGGCATCGTTGTCAGAATCGTATCGCCACACCTCTTTACTGCAAGGGCCTGATGCGCCTGTTTTTCCGCCGGCAAAAATTATTCCGTTGCTAAACTGCATACACACCGCGGCGGACAGACCACTACCGGGTTTGGCGCTCATGGCGGTCCATTGTTCATTCAGTGCATTGTATTTCCACAGATCCTTGCGAACAGTTCCGCCATCGCCGCCAAATACATAAAAACAATCGGGTCCTATGAATGCCGAAGCGTATTGCCTTTCGGCGCCGGCAGGCAGATCCGGAATTTTTTCCCAGGTGTAAGTGCTGAGGTTGAGCGCGTAAAAATCAGTAGCGGGAATCCACCAGTCTTTAAGGCCGGTGCCGGCAAAAAACCGGTTGTTGAGCAGCACTGCAACGCCGTCATCGCGTCGTTCTCCCGGAAAATCTGACAGCCTTGTCCAGGATTGTGCCCGGACATTGATCACGAAAAATAAAAACAATAACAGGCGCATGTTCGTTAAACGGGAAAACAGAAACGGTATTGCATAAAAAAAGCCACCTCTGAGGATGGCTTCTGAATTTTATCTTGAAAAATTAAGCGGTACCGGTTTTCCTTACACCTGCTGTTTTTTTAACACCAGCTGAGGTTTTAGGTTTGGTGGTATCCTTGCTCACGGTTTTTTTGGCTTTCGCTTTTTCATCCGTTTTAATGGCTTTGGTTTTTTCTTCACCGCCCTCGGCCTTTTCTTCTTTTTCTTTAAGGTTGCCCGACACCTGCAGTGCGTTGTACCAGTTGATGAGTTTGCGCATGTTGCTCACATACACACGCTCTTTATCGTAATCAGGCAGGATCTGCCCGAAGTATTTTTCAATTTCTTTGTCGTCTGCTTTGTTATCCACTGCAGCGCCACCTTTTTCTTTTTCGAAAATGGTCGTCATGATCTCTTCAATAGGTTTGTCATCACCGGTAGTAAACATGCTGATGTCTGACAAAGTGGAAACCTTGGTAGATGCGTAAACATTCACGCGTTTTTTGTCGGAAAGACCTTCAACAATGATCCCGTTTTTGCTTTGCGCAACAATTTTATATAAGCCCGGCTGGCCTGAAATAGCGATTATACCTGTTAGATCGATCATACAATTTTTTATATTCAAGCAAAGATAAGTTTTTAATTAAAAGGAAAGTGGATTTTTCTTTAAATTTATAAAAATGGATACCAGCGCCGATATAACTCTTAATCACAAGGATTTACACGAGTTTTATGAGACGTATTTCCACTATTATCATACCCTTGAACCGGCGGAAAAAGGACTTTTTCTGGAGCGGTGTAAAATTTTTATCAGCAACAAGGAAATAGCCGGCGCGCAGGGTTTTTTGCCCGATAACCGTGTAAAAGCTTTTGTAGCGGCTTCGGCCGTTCAGTTAACCCTCGGACTCGAACACTGGAGTCTTGATTATTTCGACATCATCATCATTCATCCCGGAGATTTTGATAAAAGCAATGGTCAGCGTTTCAGGGGCGAGACCAACCTGGCCGGATACATGCGGTTGAGCTGGAAAAGTTTGCTGCAGGGATACAAGATCAGGCATGATAACATTAACCTTGGACTACATGAATTTTCTCATGCGCTCCGGCTCAATGGATTTAAAGGGCACAGGCAGGATTATTTTATGGAGCATTATTTTGATGCCTGGATGGCTGCGGCCCGGGAGGCTTTCCAGGACCTGCGCCAGGGAAAAGAAAGCATCTTCAGAAAATACGGCGGTGTAAACATGATGGAATTTATCAGCGTTTGTATTGAACATTATTTTGAATCACCATCCGAAATACTGGAACGTTATCCATCGCTGTATTACGCTACCGGCATTTTACTCAATCAGGCCAACAAGGAAGGGAAAACGAAGATCCATGTGAGAGAGGAGTTTTTTAAAAGGAAAAATGAAACCATGCCGGGTCTTGGATCCTTTAAATTGGTCACACACCGGTTTTCGGCCAACGCGCTGGCCACGCTGATAGTTTTTCTGGTTTATTTTTATACGATGGCCGTGACCGGTTTTTTCAGCGGCCCCAGTGTATTACTTGCGACACTTTGCTTGCTGATCTACGCGCGATACGATTTTCGCTACACAAGGATTGAGTTCGCAGGAAAAGAAATACGGGTAAGCAAAGGCCTTTTTATTTTTAAAGGAAGAAAGAGAAGGAAGTTACTTGGCAGTCATCTTATTAGTGTGAGATCACAGGGAAGTATCTGCGGGAGTAACGAATGGGAACTAGTGTATTACGACCCTGTTTCAGATTATTTTTATCAGGAAGAATTGGTGGGCGAAAAACAGAAAGATGAGCTTTCGCAAACGCTTAAACGGAATCAAACCGCATTTTTCTTTCACAATAAGTAAGCGGGTTATGGCTTTATCGTTTGTTCGATCAGCACGCTGTTATCGACAAAGTAGGGCTTAAAATGGAAAGCCTCACGGGTTTGGGAGGCTTTCCAATTTTCCTGTACAAGGTTAATTCAGCTTGATAAGCCGCTGGAGCTGTTTTATGCCTGATTGTTCCATGGTAACAAGATAGGTGCCCCCCTGTAGTTGATGGATGTCCACTGTCCGGCTATCATTCACAGTTCCTGCTGTAATTATCCGGCCGGTCATATCACTAATAGTGTAGTTGATCGCGGAAGAATCCGTTCCTCTAAAATAGACCTTATCTTTTGCAGGATTCGGATACACCGTAATAGGTGTCTCACCGGTCAAAGGTGAGAGTCCGGTTGAACTCGCGGTAATTATAACGGTGCCGGTAACCGGGTTCAGATTTGTAACCGAACCATCGGGAGAGAACTTCAAGCCTTGCGATACAGTAAACGCGAGCGTTGAACCAGCAGTGCCAGGCAAAGGTCTGAAAAGGATTCTTACAAACCTACCGCTTCCGTTTATTCCTGCTCCGTCAGTGCGAACTATCGCGCAGGCCCCGGAGCCGGCATCTACCTTTCTGAACGGAATGACAGTTCCTGTATTTAGAAACGACTGCGGATACTCGATGTTAATTTTTCCATTCTCAATTTTAGAAGCATCGTAATTGATTTGAAATCCAAGTCCGTACACGTTGGTGGTATTCGTTGATGTGGGCTTCAGTTCGATATCCATATATGACCACTTCGCTTCTTCACACACAGCAGACATTTTTAAGAGCAAATCGTTCCCTGTAGCAGCGGACTGCCTGAATGAATGGTTTTGCGCGAAATTTTGAATAATGGCCGCGGTATCTGACAATCCTATTGTGCCGTTTCCGTCACAGTCGATGTGACACCTGTTGTTTCCGGTGCTGCCCGTGCCGGCCCAAACCGGAGTTTGCTGCCCGGTGAATCCGTTGTTTGCGAATGGTCTTACTGCACCTGTGCTCCCAAAGCTTAAACCAATTTCAAGCACGTCGGTCAGATCTACGTTGCCGTCACTGTTAGCATCACCCGGCCATACTATTGCACAGCTTGTGTCGGGCATCAAAGCAAATGTGGACTGGGCCATGCAGCCGTTTAAAGCCGTACCGGTTACAGTGGTTACCTGCATTGACATAGGCAGCAGGTTAATAGTCGGAGATATTATAAGCGGTAGGGTGTTCCAGGTATATGTAGCAGCGCCTGAGGCCGTAAGTGTAACACTCGAGCCCAGACACATTGAATTGCTTCCGGCAATGGAAAGCTGGGGCGCAGCTAGAATATTGGGACAGAAAACGGCGGTATTCGTACACCCGGACGCATTACTTCCTGATACGGAATAGCAGGGCGCACTGCCCGCCAGGGTTACAATTGAACTACTGTTGGCACCGATACTCCATGAGTAAGTAAGAGCGCCGGTGGCTGTTAGCGTAAGACCGCCTCCAGAACAAGCGGTAGGTGAGGAAGGTGCGATGGCAATATTAGGAAGAGGGTTCACAACGACGGTGACCACAGTGGACGCCGCGCAGGATGCAAACTGAGATGGACTCCAGATGGTATAGGTTGTAGTGACGGATGGGGAAAGTGTGGGGTTAGCCGAGTTGATGTTACCAGGCATGATCGCGAAGGAAGGTGAATTGGAAGTTAAGGACATGGTTGTTGATCCCCCTTGACAGATCTGGGTGCTGCCCGATACATTAAGGCTGTATTGAACCACATTTACCTGCGACCAGTTACCAGAGATACATCCATTGGTAGAAGTGCCTTCTGCATAAACCCAGTTATTTATGGACGGTGTGAATGTGGCAGTGCTTCCCGTGGCTCCGCCAGGCATCCAGGTATATGTGCCTGCGCAGCCAGATGCGCTAAACGTGGCAGGCGATCCTGCGCACACGAATGGAGTGTTAGATGTGACGGAGGGCACACACGCTGTGATGCATGAAACGCTTACCGTTGTTGAGGCTGCCGAGATGTACGACCAACCGGAGGTGTATGCAGTGCATTCGATGGTATATATGCCACATCCCCAGTATTGCATAACTACGGCCGTGCTGCCAGGCATTGCTGTATATGATGCGGAAGGGCCGTTCACCGTCCAGCTATAATTTCCTGCTCCGGGAACAGTTGCGGTGAGTGCGGCTGCGCCAATGCTATTGACACAGAGGTCCTGCGTGCTGGCTGCGATGCTAAAAGCTTGCGCGTTCGCTTTTATGGCACAAAGCGACAAAAGCACAATGGTTAGGTGTTTTGTAATTCTTTTCATTGGGTTAGGTTTTAGTTATATACTAATTTAATACAAAGTTCAGGGGGTGGCCGGATTATTCCGTCAACCCCTCTGGTTGGTTATCTGGATACGAGTATGCCTGAGTAAGGAGCCGGGCTTACTGAAGCCTTGTCTTTTAAATTTTTTTGAAGAGATATTTATCATCAGTTAATAATCTCTGAAGCTTTATATATTACACCCGTTAATGAGCTTGTTTTTGTATTTACGGGCCGTTTATCTACTTTAGTGATCTTGTAAAAACCACCTATGAAATACCAGGCCATTGATAACGCGCTGTTTGTTGAGAACCGTAAAAAATTTAAAAACGCATTAAAGCCCAATTCGCTTGCTGTATTTGTGAGCAACGACATTATGCCCACCAACGCCGATGGCAGCATGGGTTTCAGGCAAAACTCCGACCTGTTTTATCTTTCAGGGATTGACCAGGAAGATACGATCCTGGTTATTTTTCCGGATGTAAAAGACGGAAGACACAAGGAAATTTTGTTTGTGAAAGAAACCAGCGAACTGATCGCGATCTGGGAAGGCGCTAAACTTACCAAACAGCAGGCTTCTGCTGCCAGCGGCATTGAGCACGTCTACTGGTTCCAGGATTTTGAAAAGATAATGAAGCCTTTTTTCTTCCAGGCAGAAAATATTTATCTGAATTCGAACGAACACACGCGCCGATACATTGATACTGAAACAGCACAGGATCGTTTTAATAAAGCCATCATGGCCAAATACCCGTTGCACCATTATGAGCGCAGCGCACCGGTGATGCAAAGAATTCGCGCGGTGAAGAGCACCCGCGAAATTGACCTGATTCAACAGGCCTGTGACATTACTGAAAAAGGATTTCGCCGCCTGCTGTCATTTATTAAACCTGGTGTGTGGGAATACGAAATTGAAGCAGAGTTGATCCACGAATTTGTGCGCAACCGCTCCAATGGTTTTGCATACAGTCCTATTGTAGCAAGCGGAAAAAATGCCTGTGTATTGCATTATGTTGAAAACAACCAGCAATGTAAGGATGGCGATGTGATTTTGCTGGACGTGGCCGCGGAATACGCCAATTACGCAAGTGACCTTACACGCAGCATTCCGGTAAACGGCAAGTATACCAAACGCCAGAAAGAAGGCCGCTACCAAACTGCTGGTGACAGGACAGACCTTTGAAAAATACAACAAGGTGGTAGGTGATATGATGACCGAAGAATTGCTCGGACTTGGTTTATTAAAAAAAGACGAGGTAAAGAACCAGAATCCTAACTGGCCCGCGTTTAAAAAATATTTTATGCATGGTACCAGCCATTTCCTTGGTCTGGATGTTCACGACGTTGGTTTTTTCCACGAGCCCATGCAGCCCGGAATGGTGTTTACGGTAGAGCCGGGGATTTATATTCCGGAAGAAGGTCTCGGTATCCGTATTGAGAATAACATTCTTGTTACCACCAACGGCCAGCTCGATCTGATGAAAAACATCCCGATTGAAGCTGATGAGATAGAAGAGCTGATGGCAAAGTAAAAACGCTGAGATTTTAAACGTTAAAAGCCGCAACTGATGCGGCTTTTTTTGTTTTTGGATATTTTATTATCTTTAAACTAACTAAAACCCAAAGAATGAATACCCGATCGTTTGTAATTGCCGCCATTCTCCTTGCGTCCTTTTCAGGAACAGCGCAGGACGCCTATTTTTCAAACACCAGCCAGAGTCTGTTGCGGTTGAATCCCTCTTTTGCAGGGAGTAACGGTGGGGTTCGGAATCAGCTGTCATACAGGTACAACAACGACAGAGGTTTTTCTACTATTTATAATGCTGCTGATGTTTTTGCGAAAAAAATCAACGGCGGCATTGGTTTATCTTATCTGAACGACTTAAATGTTGGCTTAGGATTGGTTCAGCAGGAATTAAGCCTCAGTTACGCGCAACATTTAAATTTCGGTGACGGCGATCTGAAGGTCATTCCATCGCTTGAATTCTCTTATTTAAAACGCAGTTTGGACCTTCAGGCAATTTCCTTCGAGGATGTAATTAATGATCCGATCTATACGCAGACTGTTCACGGTGGTTATTCTGAATTCCCTTATTCTGACGGCAACCGTTACGCCAGGAAAAACAATTTTAATTTGAGTTCAGGACTGCTTGTTGCATACAAACATCTATATGCTGGGTTTTCAGTTCACAATATCAATCAGCCTGATATGGGACTTCTTGGGGCCTATGCTTTACCAGCGCGTTTGAATTTTCATGCGTCGTACAACTTTTCATTTAGCGAAAGAAGTCAATTGAATATTTCAGGTCGTCTTGTAAAACAGGGTCCGCGGTCAAGTGCACAGGTGCTTGCTACAGCGATACTATATAAACATTTGAGTTTTGG
The DNA here is from genome assembly GCA_964517305.1 of uncultured Akkermansia sp. Classification (GTDB taxonomy): domain Bacteria; phylum Bacteroidota; class Bacteroidia; order B-17B0; family Aurantibacillaceae; genus Aurantibacillus. The sequence goes on along the minus strand of CAZFCR010000016.1, from coordinate 10,500 downwards.
ACTCGGATATGCTTCCGCTCCTCCACAAGCGCCTGGAAACTCGTTGATGATAACTGCGGGCATAAGAACACATTACGTTAATATAATGGTAGGCTATGCGGGAGACATGAGTAACGATGGAGCAAAAAGGGTTTATGGAGCCTGGGAGACAAGTGTTGCTTTCACATTGCGTAATAAAGAAAACAGGAAACTCTTAACTGATCTTGAAACATGGTAAGAAACATGAGAACCCGACTTGGTATTGTATTGATTATTATTACTTGCGCGGGAACTGTCCAGGCGCAGTTAAATTCTTTTTTATACACTCAAAACTCATTTGTTAACTTGAATCCTTCATTTGCCGGAAGTAACGGGAATCTTAGAGACCAGTGTTTTGCCGGCGACATTTCTCCTGGTTTAGGTACTTTAAAGCGCGTTTTTTACAATGCTTTTGACATGTATTTGCCTTCAATAAAAAGCGGACTTGCCCTAACTGGCTACTATGAGGATTTTGGCAGCTCAGATTATCAAACTAAATCATACAGCATCTCTTATGCGAAATATTTTTCGCTGAGGAATGATAAAATAAAGTTCATTCCCTCCCTGCAAATAGGATTAAGGCAGGAAAGATCTCAAAGACTGATGTACACCAGCCCACCCGGACAACCCTGGTTTTGGGAAGTCGGAACCTACGAGAACGATCACATGATCATTGCGCTTGGAGGGTTGTTTAATATTAAAAACTTTTATTTCGGGGCCTCGTTTTATGATCTCCAGCCCATTAGCCGGCGGGAACAGTACAACCCCTTCTTAGACAGATATAACTTCCATGCCTCTTACAACGTTCATGCGGCGAAATGGATGCTGATTCATTTTTCGGGTAACGTATCGGTTAATTCGCACTCATACTCTACTTTAAATCTGAGTTTAAACGCGCTCTTGTTCAGACATCTTTTATTAGGCGGTGGAATACAGCAACGAGAGTCTTATTTTGTGAGCATAGGTTACCGGGGCCATCGTTTTTCAGTGGGTTTGAGATATCATGTAACATTGTTCTCTGGATTTGCACCTTATGGGCACGAAGGATTTACCGCCATGGCCACCTTTAACCTCCGCAAAAAAGAGCTCAGAAAAGAAGTTTTGAATTTTGAAGCCTGGTAAAACCAAACGCAAACGTTCTACAAATTGTCTATAAAATAATTGCAGACTTTTTCCATCAGGTGCGCGCGGTCTTTTCCCAATACGTTGTGCATGTGTCCGGGATACACGTAGTAATCCAGCTGTACACCTTTATCCACCGCTTTTTTCTGGTACATAATGCTGTGCTGCCAAACCACCACATCGTCCTGCGCGCCATGAATCATCAGCAATTTGCCTTTTAGTTTATCAACGTGGTTCAATAAATTGTTTTTGTCATATCCTTCTTTATTTTCTTCAGGACGGTCCATGTAACGTTCGCCATACATGATCTCATAATAACTCCAGTCAATTACCGGTCCGCCAGCCACAGCGGCTTTAAAAACACCTGCATGTCTTGTCATCAGCGAAGTGGTCATGAACCCACCGTAACTCCAGCCGTGCACGCCCATGCGTGAAGCGTCCACATAAGGCAGGGACTTTAAGTACTCAACACCTTTTAACTGGTCTTCCATTTCGGCGGTTCCTATCTGTCTGTGAATGGCCTGCTCAAAAGTTTTTCCTCTGTAGGCTGTACCACGGCCATCCAGCGTAAAAACGATGAATCCTTTTTGTGCCATGTACTGGTACCATAATTCTCCGCCCGCCATCCAGGTATTGGTAACCATTTGCGAGTGCGGCCCGTTATAGAGATAAACAAGTACAGGGTATTTTTTGGTTGAATCAAAATCAACCGGTTTAAATAAACGACAATACAAATCGGTGCCTTCGTTATTTTTAATGGTAAAGAGGTTCCAGCTGCCTGTTTTATATTCCTTTACAGGATTTTCAGCTTTGTAGATCGTGCTGTTTTTGCCTTTGTTATCGATGATCCTGAACTCACGGGGCACATAACAGGAAGTAAAATTATCAATAAAATAATCGCCTTTTTCTGATGCCATCACGATGTGAAAACCATCGTCTTTTGTGAGACGGGTTATTTTTCCGGATTTCAGGTTTACCGAATAAAAATCCTGGTTCACGGGTTTCTGTTCATTGGCATGGAAAAACAGGTTCTCGCCTTTGGCGTCAAATCCATTTTCCGCTTTTACTTCCCAGTTGCCTTTAGTGAGCTGCCTGATGAGTTTACCACTGATGTCATAAAGGTAAAGGTGGTTGAAGCCGTCTTTTCTGCTCTGCCAGATAAATTGTTTTGGATTGTTTTTTACGAACAGCACCGGATGCTGAGGTTCGGTGTATTTGTCGTCTTTTTCCTCAAAAAGCGTTCTTAAAAAGTCACCGGTCTCTGCACTGTATTCGTTGAGTTTGTAATGGTTCTGGTCGCGGTTCAAAACAGCGATGTAAATCTTTTTTTCGTCAGGGCTCCATGCAACGTTAGTGAGGTACTGGTCTTTCGGGCCCTCTGTTTTGATCTGAACGCTGCTTCCTTTTTTTACATCATAAACATGAAGCGTTACATAATGGCTTTTGTTTCCTGCCATCGGGTATTTGATGTTTTTATTCTGTGCAGGGTATACACTCCAGTCGATGACAGGATAATCCGTTACATCGCTCTGATCCATCCGGTAATAAGCGAGGGCGTTGCCATTCGGACTCCAGAAAGTGCCCTTGTGAATTCCGAACTCATCGCGGTGAACGCTTTTGCCATTTACGATTTCGTAAGAGCCGTCGTTTGTTACCTGTTTAACCTGGTTGTTAAGGTTGATATAAACGTTGTTGTCTTTTACAAAGGCATAAATTTCTCCTTCCTTAAATTCATCGAGGTTCTCGAGCGAATTGTCGCTTGTTTTTCTTTCTGATCTGGAAGCGGTTTTTTTATCGATAGCGTACAGGTACTCACCTTTTTTACTGGTATAATAAAACTCGTTGGCACTTTTCCATTTAATGCCGCTGAAAGCAGGGATGGTATCGAGTGAGCCGGCCGCGAGGTTTTTGTTGAGCGCTACAGTGCTGAGCGATGATACTACTTTCCCGGTAGCAGCGTCAACAATGAGGAGTTCATTTTTATCAATGTATGCCAGACGGTTGCTGGATGGAATAAAGCCAAGCGATTGCAGCCTTTTTGGCGCAAGTGAGGTGCGTCCTTTTAAAACAGCTTCCTGAATGGTTAAAAGTTTGTCCTGCGCATTTACAAACCCAATACCTGCGGCGGTGAGCAGGCTTAAAACAATCAATGATTTTTTCATAAAATAAATCCAGCGACTAAAATAGAAAAAATATACCGGCCCGCCGCCCGCGTTTGGGGGGATTTTGGGCTTGAGAAAATTGGTGGAAAGGTTAGTTGTTAAACGAGGAGCATCTACATCACAAGGTCCACCTTTAGTTTTTTCTCGATTAGCTTTTTATTGTGGAGGTTTTTCTTTTTGAGTACCATGATGAGGGGCATGGTTTTTTCAAGCGCAGAATCGTCATCGAGTTGTTCAACAAAATCTTCCAGATCTTCGATAAGAATGGCGGTATCGTGCCAGTTGCCAATGCGGTCGTAGGTTACAGCAATGCGGTCGAGTTCTTTTTTAAAAGGGTGCTCGATGGCGCATTCGTTCAGAAAAGCACCAACTGTTTTTATTTCTTTTAATTTGTGCCTGATTTCGTGAAGCGTTTCATCGTCGCTGATGTCAAAAAGATCAACCCTCACTTCGGCCAGCAGTACACGCAGGTATTCGCTGCCCTGTTTTTTGATTCGCGAAGATTTTATGTTCTTAAAAGCATCGAGGCTTTCCTTTTGCAGCCGTTTGAATTTTTTGATTTTGAAATCTTCCAACTCGGATTTCATTTTTTGCTTCTGTTTTTCCATCTCAACGCGCAGATGATCTTTAAAACGGAGCAACACCGCGGAGCGGTACATCTGGGTCAATTTGAGATTCAAAGAGGCTGTTCTGAATTTTCCGGCCCGGTTAAACACAGGATTAAGCAAACGCAGGATCGGTCGCGCACTGAATTTTTTCTTCGAAAGCGCCTCTAACAAATGAAGTAGTACACGCATGTTCTTGATGTGAACACGGAGCTGATGAACTTGTTTTTCCTGCAAACCCTCAGGGTTTTTAAGATCTTTCAGGAGATTTTCTTCATTTTTCCGATAGATCTCTGCTATTTGTTGATGCGGCATAAACCATTGTTGTTTCAATTTTGATGCCAGCCCGCAGATCTAAAATAACCGGCTTAGCAGGGTGTCGTCTACCAGGTTAGGAAGGGTTACCTTCAGGTCGGGGCGGCGTTGCATTTCACGTTTAATGGCAAAAAGGGCTTCTTCGTTCCGGGCCCAGCTCCTGCGGGCAATACCATTGTTAACGTCCCAGAAAAGCATCTGCTCCAATCGTCTTTCGGCATCGGGGCTTCCATCGAGAACAAGTCCGAATCCGCCATTGATCACTTCGCCCCAGCCAACACCCCCGCCATTGTGCAGGCTGATCCAGGTTGCGCCGCGGAAAGCATCTCCCACAAAATTCTGTACGGCCATATCGGCTGTGAATTTACTGCCGTCGTAGATGTTTGAAGTTTCGCGGTAGGGACTATCCGTCCCGCTGACATCGTGGTGGTCGCGTCCCAGCACAACAGGCGCGCTTATTTTTCCTTCTTTAATGGCTTTGTTGATGGCCTGTGCAATTTTGATCCGGCCTTCACTGTCTGCATAAAGGATCCTGGCCTGTGAACCCACAACGAGGTTGTTCTCGCGGGCGTCCCTGATCCACACAATGTTGTCGTGCAATTGTTGTTTGATCTCTTCCGGCGCGGTGGTGTACATATCTTCCAGTACTTGCTGCGCTATCCTGTCGGTTGCATCAAGGTCGCTTGCAAGCGCTGATGTACATACCCAGCGAAAGGGGCCGAACCCATAGTCAAAACACATCGGACCCAGAATGTCCTGAACGTAGGATTTGTATTTAAAATCTGTTTTATTTTTATCGGCAAACACATCGCCGCCGGCGCGCGACACTTCCAGCAGAAACGCGTTGCCGTAATCGAAAAAGTACATACCCTTCGCGGCGAGCTGATTGACCGCGTTGATGTGCCGCACCAGTGTTGACTGAACTTCTTTTTTAAATCGCGCAGGATCCTCGGCCATCATGTGGTTGCTTTCTTCAAACGAAAGACCCGCCGGATAATATCCGCCAGCCCAGGGATTGTGCAACGAGGTCTGATCGCTGCCAATGTCAACCTGCATGTTTTCTTTTACCAGACGTTCCCAAAGGTCAACCACGTTGCCTTCGTAGGCAAGACTTACAGCTTCTTTGTTTTTGATGGCGAGCCGGGTTCTGATGATCAGTTCACCAAGGTCTGAAAAAACCTCGTCTACCCATCCCTGACTGTGCCTTGTTTTTACGGCTTTGGGATTAATTTCTGCTGTAATGGAAACAAGTCCTGCAATGCGCGCGGCTTTTGGCTGTGCACCGCTCATCCCGCCAAGACCGCAGGTAACGAACAGTTTTCCTTTTCTTTCTTCTTCAGTGCTGAATTTTTTGCGGGCCGCGTTCATCACGGTAATGGTGGTTCCATGAACAATGCCCTGAGGACCGATGTACATAAAACTGCCGGCGGTCATCTGCCCGTACTGGGTTACGCCCAGCGCATTAAATTTTTCCCAGTCATCAGGTTTGCTGTAATTGGGGATCATCATTCCGTTAGTAACCACCACGCGTGGCGCGTCCTTGTGACTTGGAAACAATCCCATCGGATGTCCGCTGTACAGCACCAGGGTTTGTTCATCGGTCATGGTAGCAAGGTATTGCATGGTGAGCAGGTACTGCGCCCAGTTCTGAAATACAGCGCCGTTACCTCCGTAAGTGATCAGTTCATGCGGGTGCTGGGCTACGGCGTGATCAAGATTGTTGCTGAGCATGTGCATGATGGCCGCGGCCTGCAGCGAACGGTGAGGGTACTCGTTGATCGGACGGGCATAAATTTTATAATCAGGCCTGAAACGGTGCATGTAAATGCGACCATAGGTTTTTAATTCTTCCGCGAATTCTGCGGCCAGTACAGCGTGTTGTTGGGCCGGAAAATAACGGAGTGCATTACGCACGGCGAGTTGTTTTTCTTCTTTGCTGAGAATGTCTTTTCGCCTTGGCGCATGATTCACATCGGCCTGCCAGGCTTTTTTTTCAGGGAGTGTGTCTGGAATGCCTTGTAATACCAGTTGTTTAAAATCGTTTGTCATATCCGGAGAATACGGGAAAGGGCAGGGCGGACCTGCCTGTTATTTGGTTGGTTTGTCGAAGTTACCGGTTTTTTTATTGTAGCCGTAGGGACAATGTTTACAGCCGCTTTTACAGCAATAACCGCGTTTCAGGTGGTATTTTTCCGTAAAAACAATATAACCTTCAGCGCTGTAATAAAAGTCTTCCGGGTCGAGCTGCTTATTGAACATCTGGCAGCAAAGTTAAGATTAATCAGGATTCGACCCGCTTAATCGTGCAGCCAATTGATTTGGTTTCCTGCGTTTTTGGTTTCTGATTTTTGCTTACAGCCGTGATGGCCTCTTTCAGGTAATGATTTTTGGCAGCAGCAACGTCCTTTACATTGTCGTCGATCGCCCCTTTGTACACCAACAGGCCCTTGTTATCAAAAAGAAAACACTGTGGCGTTCTGCCCGCGCCGAAAGCATCGGCCAACTGGCTCTTTTCGTCAACGGTATAACAGCATTTGAGTTTTTGTGAATTGTAGTATTTAACCATTTCATCAAAACTGTCGTCTTCGTTGCGTTGTGCTTCGTTGCTGTTCACCAGCACACAACCGATGTTACTGGCAAGGCTCAGGTCTGAATATTCTTTGATGCGTGATTCGCTGAGTTTTACATAGGGGCAGGTATTACAGGAGAAAATAACCAGCAGACCTTTTTCTTTTTTTACCTCGGCCAGCGACACCATTTTGCCGGAGATGTCTTTCAGTTTATAGTCAGCCATCGGGATGGGTGAATTCAGTGAAATTTCGGCCGGCGGGGCCGGATTGATGAACGCGAGAAATGCCGCGCAAATGATGATGAGGATAACAGAGATAGCGCCTTTGGTTTTCATATTGCTGGTTTTACAACAAATTTAAACCATAAAACCGAGCACTGACCAGTCTGATTGTTAAAAACAACCTTTTAACTAACAAGTAATCGTTAGAAGAAAAATACAGATGTTATTTTGCCACAGATGCGCCATCGTAGGCCCATTTGATGTACACGGCACCCCAGGTAAAACCTCCGCCAAATGCTGACAGAATAATGTTGTCGCCTTTTTTGAGCTGACTTTCGTAATCCCATAACAACAACGGAATGGTGCCTGCAGTGGTGTTTCCGTAACGTTCGATGTTCATCATTACTTTGCTGGCATCAAGTCCCATGCGGGAAGCAGTGGCGTCGATGATGCGTTTGTTGGCCTGGTGCGCAGCCAGCCATTGTACATCGTTTGATGTGAGGTTGTTTTTTTCCATGATGCGTGCGCTCACTTCCGCCATGTTGTAAACCGCGTGTTTAAAAACAGCCTGACCTTCCTGGTGAACAAAATGCATTTTCTGATCAACGGTTTCGTGCGAAGCGGGTTTTAAAGAGCCGCCGGCTTTCATGTGCAGGTATTGCATGCCGTTGCCATCAGCGTGAAGAATAAAATCTTTGATGCCTACATCACCTTCAGCAGGTTCAAGCAAAACTGCGCCGGCGCCATCGCCAAAAATCACACAGGTGGTGCGGTCGGTATAATCAATGATGCGGCTCATCATATCAGCGCCTACCACTACCACTTTTTTATAACGCCCTGTTTCAACAAACTGGGCACCGGTAGTAAGGGCGTAGATGAACGCTGAGCAGGCTGCACTGAGATCATAACCCCATGCGTTTTTAGCGCCAAGTTTAGCACAGATCAGATTGGAGGTGGAAGGAAAAACCAGATCGGGTGTAACAGTCCCGCAAAGCAGCAGGTCAATTTCTTCAGGAGAGATGCCCCTTTTTTTACAAAGGAGTTTTACAGCTTCTACCGCCATGTCAGAGGTCGCCTTGTTTTTATCGTTTTCAAGGTGACGCTGTTTGATGCCGGTGCGTGAAGTGATCCACTCGTCGCTGGTATCTATTATTTTTTCGAGATCAAAATTGGTGACAATGTTTTCTGGTAAATACCCTGCTGTGGCTGTAATAGCGGCTCTGATCATTACTGGAATATTTGCAATATTTTATCGTTTAACCTCGCGTCAACAACGTCCTTGGCAAGCAATATCATGTTTTTAAACGCAAGGGCACTTGAACAGCCGTGACCTATCACCACGTTGGCGTTGATGCCAAGCACAGGCGTGCCGCCATAAAGTTCATAGTTGAATTTATCAAAATATTCGTCGCTGCGGTTGCGGGCTTTAATGGCGTCGTAAAAAGCTTCGGCGGTTTTAAGCAGGATGTTCCCGACAAAACCTTCGCAAACAACAACGTCTGCTTTGCCTCTGAAGACATCACGGCCTTCAACGTTGCCAACAAAATTAAAATCCTTTGAATCTTTCATCAGTCCGTAAGAGGCCTGTGCAACCAGGTTCCCTTTTTCGGGTTCTTCGCCGATGTTCAGCAATCCTACTTTCGGATCCTTTATCTTGTACACTTCGCGGGCGCAGATGGAGCCAAGGATACCAAACTGGTAAAGCACATCGGGTTTGCAATCGGCATTGGTTCCTACATCAAGCAAAATACCGAAACCGCCATCTTCTTTAGGAAGGATGGTGGTGATGCAGGGACGGATAACACCGGGGATAGCCTTTACCGTGAACATGGCGCCAACAAGCATGGCTCCCGTGTTACCGGCGCTTGCAAAAGCGTCGATCTGTTTTTCTTTAAGAAGTTTGAAGCCAAGAAAAATACTGCTGTTGGGTTTTTGTGAGATGGCTTTTGTGGGAGATTCTCCCATTTCAATCACCTCGGTAGTGTGTACGTATTCAAATTGTTCGGCGTCCACGCCTTGCGCATTAAAATAATCTTTTGCGCCCTGCGAGTCGCCAATCAACACAAGTTTCACGCCTTTGGGCAGTTCTTTCGAAGCCAGAATCACACCTTCCAAACAATTATTTGGAGCGAAATCACCGCCTGAAATGTCAAAACCAATTCTCATAGTATGGTCAAAAAAAATTTAACTAAACCACAATAATACAACTTTATAAGTTTAAAAACACCCTCAAAAAAATTTGGAATTTTAAAATTTAGTCGGGTAAAAAATTGAGCTCAATCCGCGCCCCATTGGCGTTGGAAAACAGCACCTCGCCGTCGATCTGTCCGGCCAGGCTTTTAATGAGGTAAATGCCAAGCGACACGGGTTCAGGGGAGGCATTAAAGTCCTGCGGGAAACCCGGACCATGGTCTTCAATAGTGAGCAAAACCGATTTGTTTTCAAGTTGTCTGATGCTGATCTCAAATACGCCTTTTTGTCTGGGCCTTGCCTTGTAGACATACTTAATGCTGTTGGTCACAATTTCGTTGAGGATAAGCCCGAGCGGAATGGATTTATTAACCGGAAGGGCAATGTTGTCGTACAGTTGTTTTAATTCCACTGATTTGCTGAGGTTGTATGAATTAAACAGTTCGGCGATGAGTTCCGAAGCGTATTTTCCTACCTGGATGCTTTTAAGTTCAGGATTTTCGTAGAGCATGCGGTGCACCAGGGCCATGCTCATGATCCTGGTTTTTGTATCGCTGATGATTCTTTTTGCTTCTTCGTTCTGCGTTGCGTCTTCCTGCAGGTTCAGTAATCCTGAAATAATGGCCAGGTTATTTTTTACCCGGTGATGCAGCTCCGCGAGGAGGATCTCTTTTTCCCTCAGAGAGGCCTTCACGGTTTCCTTGGCCCTGGTAAGATCGCTGTTCTGAAGGATGATCTCTTTGTTCTGGCTTGCAATAAGACGGGTAAGCAATAACAAAAGGGCGGTGGTGCTCAGCAGCGACATGCTAAAATTAACGTACCACATTTCCCTGATCTTCTCTGCAGGCATGTTCTCGAGACCTATCCAGGGCAGGTCGACATTAAAATTGACAATAAAAAAGATGACGCACAGGGCCACGTGAGGAATGGCATTTACGTTTTTAAAAGAAGGATTGTTGAGCAGCACCGTGCCAACTACCAGCGGAAAATAATACAGGTAAGGATCAGCTTCAGGAGGATGGAACTGGTTGATATAAAACACTGCGAGGTTCACATTGAGTGTAAACAATATGTGCGCGCATTGATTAAGATGTTTCCAGCTGAGAAAAAGTCCGAATACCGAAAGCAGGAAAAAGACACAAACCGGAAGAAAAATAAATTGCTTGCTGATGACCGGGTAGTTGAGCAGGCTGCCGAGGAGAACAAAAAATGCCATCAGGGCGTTCAGGAGGTTGGTCGTCTGGGTCTTCTTCTGTTCGTGAATAGACTGGTCATGACGGACGCCGAGTTGCAGGAG
>CAZFCR010000015.1:0-19939 GCA_964517305.1 uncultured Akkermansia sp. | reverse complement strand
CGCCACTTTTTCATCAATCACACGGCTGAGTTTTTCGGGTTCTTTTGCCTTGTAAAACACAAACAAACCACCCATTACCGAAAAAGCGATGCCCGCGAGCAGAAATGGCAGAAGAGACCACAAACTGTTTTTAGACGCAAGGCCGGCATAAAGATTCCATTCTCCGTTGGGAACCGTTACGGCAACATACCGCATGTTATGCAGCTCTGTTTTATTGTTCATGAAAAATTCTTCCTCGCCTGTGTCAGGATTGATCTTCGATAACTTATAACTGAAGCCGGTTTGATTTGGCCCGTCGATACCGGCCGCGCGCAACAACGTTTCGAGACGGATGAGCACCACTGCAAATCCCACAAAATTGTCTTTTACGAAAATGGGCTGCCGGCCAACCACTCCCATGCCACCCTGTTTTAATTTAAGGGGTCCGGCAAAAAAAAGATCTCGTTTTTCAATGGCTTTTAATGCCTCTTTGTTACGGGTTGAATCAGCGAGAATGTTGTAACCTATGGCAGCTTCATTGCCGTTCAGCGGGTACACATGTGTGATGGTGCCTTTCTGAACTATTTCTATCGCATCGATGTATTTATTTGATTCGATCAGTCCTTTTGCCACGGCGTCGAAGTCTGAAGGAACGCCATACTTTTCTACAAGGAAAGCCAGTGTTTTTGTAGCTGACAGACTGTGATACAACGCGTTCTGAAGCTGATTCCGGGCCACATTGGCAGCATCGGATATTTTCTGCTGATCTTCTCTTTTGCCAATAATGTACTTTTGATAAGCGAGGTACTGTGTTAACAGCGAAAGGAGAATAAAAACAACAATCCCCAGGAATGCCGAGGTGGTCAACGAAAATTTGGTTGCGTGTCTATTCATACTCTTTTATACCACTGAAAACAAACTGGTGTTTTTCCCTGTACGATTTTTCATAAGAGTCTGAAAGCTTTAAGTGTGAACAAATTTATCTCAACAAAGTTCAGTCAGGTCATAAGCCACCCAACATTAAAACTGAAGGCAACCAGACTCAGAGTTATCCAAAATTAATAAAATTAAGAGTCATGCCCTTGTATGTAAGATTTTATTGTTTTTTTCATTTTCATTGCTCTCACAATGAAGATATCTTAGCATTGGCGTATGAATATAGCAGAATCACTCTAAAATCGCAATTTATAATGATTATACCTTCTACCACAGCCATCCCTCCGGCCTTTTGTTTTAAATCAGTGCTGCTGATAGACGATAACGAGCTCGATATTTTTATCAATACCACTTTTATAAAGCGCGAAGGTTTTTCTGAGAAAATTTTTACAGCCACCAGCGCCAGGAGCGCCCTCGAATTTCTGAGCAACCTCGAACAGATGGGAGAAAATCAAGGCCAGAATTACCCTCAATTGTTTGTTGTTGATCTGAACATGCCTGTGATAAACGGTTTCCAGTTCCTTGAAATACTCATTACATCTGAAGCCTACTTAAAATACAAACCTACCCTGGTTTTACTAACCTCGTCCACCTTTAACGAGGACCGGCTGTCTGCGGCAGCCATCTCCAAAGACATCTTATTCCTCAACAAACCGCTTAATGCCGATCTGCTCAGAAATATTGCAGAAAAAAAAACTGCTATATCATTGCCTTAACATTCCACCGGAAAATCAGTCCCCGGCTTCTTTTTGTCTTAATCCATTTTAGTTTATTCTCCGGAACGTCAATCTTTCAAAGATTTTCTTAATTTAGATGGAAATAACGCGAAGTCTGAAAACACGCCACATAGCTTTAATTCTGACTTTAACCGGACTTCTTGTTTTTTGCAGGGACAAGAAAAAAGATGATCCCTCCGTCGCGGGCATAACAGCGGCAGCTCAACCTCCAGAGGTAACACAGGCAGACCAGAATCAACAGGCCCCCACATCACAAAGGATCGGTAACTTTCGGGAAATATCCTATGAGGTTACTGAGGTTTTCCCTGACTCCTGCCCGAATCCCGAAACCATCGGTGAGATAACAAACAGCGTCAGCTTTCCTGCACCTCAGGCGGGCCGGGTTCTGAAAACACATGGCAGCTCACCAGTTCCTTTGAAAAAAATTTCAGGTCGTGTGGTTGCCGAGGTGGTTTTAGCTCAGCAAGCCTCGGTGATTCATGAGAACAGCACTTTTGCGTTTTACAAGGTGAAACACGGTCTGAGCCAGGGAACGGTCAGGTGTTTACATGAAGACCGGAAGGGAAACCTGTGGCTTGGCACATACGGCGGTGGGGCAACACGTTTCGACGGCCGGCATTTTTTTCATTATACCGAATCACAGGGGCTTGGCAACAACGTTGTTTTTTCAATCATAGAAGACAGAAAAGGACACATGTGGTTCGCCACTAATGGCGGGGGCCTTTCGGTATACGATGGCGGGGGATTTATTACTTACAAAAAAGAAGACGGGCTTGGCAGCAATCATATTTACGCATTATATGAAGACAGTGGCGGCAACATCTGGATTGGAACGGCGGATGCCGGTTTGGTGAAATATGACGGCACTCATTTTACAACCTACACTGTTGCAGAAGGACTGGCAGGCAACACGGTATTCCGTATTTTTGAAGACAGCCAAAAAAGACTCTGGATCGGTACCCTCTCCGGAGTCTCATGCATCAGCAACAACAAAATCACAAACTATAGCTCCGCACAGGGTTTAAGCAGTGAAACGGTTCTTGATATTTACGAACACAGCAATGGTGAGATCTGGTTTGGAACATTAAAAGGCGTTTGTGTTTTAAAAAATGGCCAGATCCAAGCCATGCAAAATAAGGGGCGGCTCAACGCGTCCGTCATCTATAACATTAAACGCGATCTCAACAACGACATCTGGTTCGGCACCAGCCAGGGATTGGCCCGCCTGCGCGGCACTACAGTTTGTTTTTACCGGGAAGAGCAAGGCTTAACCAGCAATGTAATTCATTGTATAATTGAAGACCACAGCGGAAGTTTGTGGATTGGTTCGAGCAGCGGCGGACTGATGCGCACCAATTTTCATGGCTTTAAACACTACACAAAATCCGACGGCTTACCCTCGGGTATTGTGCTGGCAATTGAACAGGATCAACACAATAATTTATGGTTCAGCAGTGTTGACGGTGGGGTAACCTGCTTTAACGGCAAAAGTTTTAAAAATTATTCTTTCCAGCAATTGAAGGGAGGCAATGTGGCGCACTGCATTCTTCAGGACAGGAAAGGAACCCTATGGCTGGGGCTCGATGGCAGCGGCCTCTTGGCTTATAAAAACGGACAGTTTTCGCAGCTGACACTCCATGATGATTTCGCTTCCAATACAGTGTATAGTCTTTTTGAAGACCGCGATGGGTTTTTATGGATTGGCACCAATGGGAATGGCGCATTCAGATTTGACGGGACAAATCTTACACATTTCGGCACTGCACAGGGTTTGAGTCACGGTGTGGTGTACGACATTACACAGGACACGCAGGGAAACATCTGGTTTGGCACCTACAATGGCGTAAGCTGCTACACGGGCAAAAAATTTTCGAATTATTACAAAAAGGATGGTCTGGCCGATGACATGGTGCTCTGCATTCTAGAGGACACATCCGGCTATTTGTGGCTTGGAACCAACAATGGCCTTTCGGTTTTAGATCGGGGACATTTTTTTCCATTCACAGAAAAGGACGGGCTGATCAACAAAGGAATCATGAGTCTGGTAAAAGACAATCAAAACCAGATTTGGGCCGGAACCCGCAACGGTTTAAGCAGGATCATGTATCATCCTGATCAAAAACCCGTGTTTGCTGCTTACAATTATAATTACGACGATGGCTTTGTTGGTCTTAATTGCAGACGAAACAGCGCCCTGGCAGACAGGCAGGGAAATATCTGGTGGGGCACAGACGTGCTGACGCAGCTGCAGCCAACACAGTTGAAGACGGACACCACCGCGCCGCCCATCAGTCTTACGGGTATTAAACTTATGGGTGAGAAGATCAACTGGTCTGCTCACATCTTGAGAAACAAAAACGGAGCGGCCATGTTTGTTTTAAGAGACACTGTGCTTGGCAACGGCGCTCAGATTACGCAGGTTAAATACAAAGGCATAAAAAAATGGCACCTCGTGCCTGAAAACCTCAGCCTGCCGCACAATTGCGCGCACATCAGTTTTGGTTTTACAGGTTTGCACCTGCAGGACAGAAATCACCTCAGGTATACTTACAGGCTGGAAGGCTTTGACGCGGGCTGGAGTTCAGAAACAAATAAAAACGAGGTGAGTTATAACAGCCTTCGTCCCGGTCATTACACCTTTATGGTAAGGAGTATGAACAGAAGCGGCAAATGGAGCGACACCCTGCTTTATCCCTTTGAAATAAGACCGGCCTGGTGGCAAACCTGGTGGTTCAGGGCACTACTGGTGTTAGTGATTGCCGGTATTGTTCGTTTATACATTTACCAGCGCGAACTGCACAACCGCCGCACCGAAGAAAAACTGGAAAAACAAAATGCAGAACTCCGTAAAATAAATTCAGAACTCGACCGCTTTGTTTACAGTGCTTCACACGAACTCCGCGCGCCCCTGGCATCTTTGCTTGGTTTACTGAACCTTACTTCCGCCGAAGAAACGAGTCCCTCAGTTCTTAAAAAACTGAACATGATGACCACAGCGGTAAAAAGGCTTGATCTTTTTATCAATGACATTCTAAATTATTCAAGAAACTCCAGAACGGAGCCAGAAACCGGGAAAGTTGACTTTGAAAAACTGATCCATGAAAGTCTGCAGTCGCTTTCTTATCTTGAAGGAAAAGATCGGATCAAAGTGGATGTAAACATCACAGGCGAGGCTTTTTATTCAGACAGTCAGCGCATTGCAGTGTTACTGAATAACCTGCTCTCCAACGCCATCAAATATCAGCGGCGCAATGAAACCGAACCCTGGATCGGAGTGAGGATTAACGTTGACCGGCAAAAGGCGGTGGTACAGATCAGCGACAACGGTCATGGCATTGCTCCCGGTCATCTGCCAAAAATATTTACCATGTTTTACCGTGCCAACGACCATCAGCCAGGTTCAGGTCTTGGTTTGTACATCAGCCGCGAAATTGTAACAAAAATGGGTGGGACTCTGGAAGTAACATCTGAAGTCAACAAAGGTTCGGAGTTTACAATAACTTTACCTAACCAAACATCTGATTCTACTCTTAAACCAAAAGACTGATATAAACCGGGCCGGCGGGGCGACGTGTTTCTTTTGTTTTAATGACGGTACAAAAGTTGAACAAACCGGCCCTTAGTTTGTTAGATCCGGAAAGTGCATACCCGGAGAAGCCTATCATGTTTAGTTCGTCCTTATCACACAGGCATATAAATTGCGTGTCCGGGAGTATGCTTTCTGATCTTACATTTTAAGAAAGCCATAGCAATGATGTTTTATCTGCATAAATTTTTGTCTCTGATTTGCCTGCTTTTGATTGTCAGCAGCTGTGAAAAATTTGAATACAGTCCCTACGAAACCGGGAGACTGAAAATAAATGAAACTTTACGCACCGAATATAACATCTCATGGCTGAACAGGATGCCGGAAAAAGACACACTGAATGTTGTATTTCTTGGTGACACACAAAGATTTTATGATGACCTGCAGGCGCTTGTGGACGTTGTTAAACACCAGTCGGATGTGGATGCCGTGATCATTACAGGCGATATTTCAGATTTTGGACTTCAAAAAGAATATGAACTAATCAATAAAAAACTCGCTGAACTGAACAAACCCGTTTTGACGGTTGTTGGCAATCACGATCTGGTTGGCAAAGGCCGTGAACTGTACCAGCAACTTTATGGACCTTTAAACTATAGTTTTACCTGGAACGGCATCCGGTTTGTTTTTCACGACACCAACAGCCGGGAACATGGCTTTTCAGGCAAAACGCCCGATATAGCTTGGATGCGTGAAGCGCTTGCCGATTCAGCCAACTACAGCGGTTGTATTTTTGTGTCGCATGTTCCGCCATTTGACGGGGATTTCGACAAAGCGCTGGAAAACAAATACAGTGAACTTGTAAAAACATCTAAAAACACCTTATTCAGTTCAAACGGACACAGGCACAGTTATTCTCTTCGCCAGCATTATAACGATGGCATCTGGTACCTGAACACCGCAAGTCCATCCAAACGTCAATATGCCCATGTTACGATATATCCTTTTTCAAAGTCAGAAAAAAAGTTTGACAGCCGCCTTGTTACTTTTTAGTCTGCTGTGTCAGGCTCAAAACGACAGTCTGGCCCGGGACAAGTGGACAGTTCCTCAGGGGATGCAACTGGGTTATGCAGGTGGCTTTGGCATGATATCAGGAGGCGTTATTTTTCAACTGGACAGAAAAATGGATCTTGTGCTCACAGCCGGTTATACGCCTCCGCGTTATGGAAATACAGGGAGCCTCAACCTGATCTTTGATTACAAAACCATGCGTATTCCCCTCGGTAAAAATGTTGAGTTTTACCCCATTAACCTGGGTGCCTTCCTGAATCTTAACGTGGGAAAAAATATTTACCTGCTCTGGCCCGAACCTTATCCAAAACAATATTACTGGTGGAATTCCGCCCTGCGTTTTGGTCCCATTGCCGAATCGGAACTCCGGTTCTTATCTAAAAAGAAACAAAGCGCTTCTTTGTTCTTTCAATGCCTTACCAACGATCTTTACATTGCCAGTTATTTTACCAATATTAAAACGCTCGCTTTGTACGACATTCTTGTGTTTGGAACAGGAGTAAAAGTAAGGTGGAAATAGTATGGTGATCAGTTCTCTTCGAACCTGATCACATCTCTTGAACTGATGACACTTTGTTTGCCTGGTTCGAGTTCTACATTAAAAATAAAATTTCCTTTTTTGTCGATGCCCATTTCAAGATCACCCAGACTTTTTTTACTCAGCGATGAATAGGTTTTTTTTGTATCGAAATCCGGTTTTTCGCCTTTCTTCCAGATGCCAACATAAGCGGTACCGGATACAGCTATGTTTCGTTTACTTGTAGCAAGCGTATAATTGATGAATTTCTGATCGGTGTTACGGCTGAGTTTGAGAAGTATTTCGTTCTCAATAAGACCATAACGCTGACTTTCGATCACATACGTTTTATTCATGTCGAGACGGGCCTTAAAATAATTGCCTGCTTTGATGAGGTCGATATTTTTTGATTCGTTTTCGTTCTGCAACTGGTAACTCACATCGTCAAACAGGCTGTAATCAGGTATCATCAGCGTATCACCCACCATGATGATCTCAATGGGCACTTCCTCGGTGTAACAATAAATATCTTCAGAACCTTTTCCATTGAACCTGTCTGAACTGAAAAAGCCCCTTCGGTGATCTCTATAAAATGTAATTCCAAAATCATTTCCGATCGAATTTACCGGCGGTTTAAGGTTGCTCACGTCTTTTATCTGCGTACCCTGAAGTCTGGCTCTGAAAATATCAAGCTGCCCCATGCCCGGATGACCATTGGACGAAAAAAACAAATAACCATCACCTGAGATGGCCGGGAAAAGTTCATTGCCGAATGTGTTGATGAGTG
Organism: uncultured Akkermansia sp.; assembly: GCA_964517305.1. Classification (GTDB taxonomy): domain Bacteria; phylum Bacteroidota; class Bacteroidia; order B-17B0; family Aurantibacillaceae; genus Aurantibacillus. The sequence goes on along the minus strand of CAZFCR010000015.1, from coordinate 12,386 downwards.
GTCCGGCGTTGGTGGCTTTTGACCATTCGCCGTCTTTTTGTCGTGTTGCAAACCAGATATCGGCTTTACCATAACCACCGGGCATATCAGACATAAAATAAATGGTCCGTCCGTCGCGTGATAGAGAAGGATGACCCACCGAATATTTAAGACTGTTGAAATTAAACGCTGAAGCGGGTTTCGACCACTTACCGGTACTGTCCTTCACACAATAAAAAACCTGTAAGGTGCCAATTACTTCGTTGGTATAGGTATCGCGTTTCCCCTTTACAGTGCGGGTAAAATAAAGCTCTTTACCGTCTCTTGAAAAACACGAAGGTCCCTCATGCATGTATGTATTGATCTCGTTGAAGTTTTCAATAAATTTATTTTTCCTGCTTCCTGTCTCTATGTTGCTCAGCGGAACACGATAAAGATCCAGCTTTGTGATATCGCTGCCTGAACCAAACGAGATAAACTGTTTGGTGCTGCCTTTGCGGGAAGAAGAAAATACAAGCTCCTGCCCGTTCATGACCACAGGACTAAAATCACTTTCAGAAGTATTGATCTCTTTGAGGTTTTTTACTTCGCGACCAATGGTCTCATCAAGCCACTTCTGGGCCGAATCACAGGATCGCAGGTAAACCGGACCCATTTTATCATCAGGCACCATTCTGATGTACTCTTCAAACACAGGAACCGCCTCGGCATACTTGGCACTGTTTTTTAAAGCCAGTCCGTAATTCAGCACGCTTGCGGGATCCTTTTTTTTGCGACTCAGGATCTTTTTATAGGTCTCTTCCGCCTTTGAAAATTTACCTGTAATGCGGTAACAATCCGCGAGGCGCTGCATGGCTTTCTGGGACACCTGTTTTTTCCGGGAATCCACATCCTTCTCATAATAAACAATGGCGTCCTCGAACATGTTAAGATCAAAATAACGATCACCGCGTGCCAGGTTACGCTGCGCTTCGAGCGGCGTCAAAAGCGCAGCAAGGATTAGTGTGCCCAGAGTCCTGCGAAAAATATTATGTTGTTTGCTCGCCATTAAAAATAGTACCGTGGATGAATTTCTTTTTGCCGGGCAGGAGGCAACAACCTGATGCCGTATGAAAGGATGATCTCATGCGTGGCTCCCGCATAAGGGCTCATCTTTGAAATAGTTTTATCGTAGGCGTAGGCGATGCGAAGTTTTTCCGTAACAAACACTCTGAGTACACCTACAAGCGCGTCGCCACTGCGGTATTGAATGCCGGCCCCCACTATCTCATCGTAATAAAGCATCATGTTTACATCCGCCTGCATGGCACTCGCATCTCTGTATTTCAGCAAAACAGAAGGTTCGAGACTCCAGCGACGGTTGAACTCAAAAACATTCCCCGCTATCAGATACAACTGCGCGCGTTGCCGGAGCAAAGCAGCGGGATCAGCCTGAAAACCCTTGTTTACAAGATGATAATCTGCAAGCCCCAGATAAAATTGTTTTTTCTGGTAATAAATTCCAACAGCGGCATCGGGCACCATTACAGTAGTTGCGGATGAAGGAATAACATTGTCGCCGCGGCTTGAAAGAATCAGCTTCTGATAATCCATGCGCCTGTTAAAGATCCCGCCTTCCAAACCAAGAGATAACTTTCCTCCGCCCATCTGAAGGTGGTAAGAAATCTGGACCGCTGCATTCAGCGAAGACATAACCGCAACTCTGTCCTGCACCACTTTTAAACCCAGACCCAGGTGTTGTTTTTGAAGCGGTGCATGGAAATTAAATGTCTGGGTACTGGGATGACCCGTCATCGCGTTGTTCTGATCCCGGTATTTAACCGTACCCACCACCCAGTCCGAACTGCCTGCAAACGCAGGATTGATGAGCGCACGATCGAACATGTACATCGAATACATCGGATCCTGTTGTGCACTTATTTTGCTGCAACAAACAACAGCCAACAAAAAAAGATATGCCGCTGTCTGTTTCATCGTTTGATAAGAATATAGTTTGTGGCCGCTTTTTCGCCGGTTCCGAAATCAAATACATAAGCGTAAAATCCATCGGCCAGTTCAATGCCCTGCGCTGATTTCCCGTTCCAGTCGTTTTTATAAGGGGATGCCTCATAAACCAGCAGGCCCCAGCGGTCGAACACCTGAAGCGAATTGTTCGGATACTTTTCTATTTCGTGAATAAAAAAAACATCGTTCACGCCGTCATTATTGGGTGTAATAGCCGTGGGGATGGGAACATTCACCAACACATCCACAGAATCTTCCGAAACACAGCCATAAACATCTGTGAGTTTTAAATAATACCTTGCATCGTTCAGAGGCTGAACCGTTGGGTTAATGATCCGCGGATCAGATAAAGAATCTTTGCTTTTCCACTCCGGCGTGCCGTCGCCGCTCGCCTGCAGCTGTACTGATTCGAATCGGGTAATACTAAGATCCGGCCCGGCGTTGGCGGGCACCTGATCGTACATCACAATCGCGGCGGCCTGGCTGGTATCGGTTAAACAGACGCCATTTTTTACCATCACACTGTACAGACGTGTTCTGGTAACTTTCGGAAAAACCAAAAAAGCGTTGTTGCCGTTCACCGGATTCCAGGTGGTGCCGACATCTTCAGATACAAGCCAGCCCTGAATTGCACCAGTATAATTACTGACTGTGAGTGTATCCCCCGGGCTGTTCGGACAAAGGGAATCTGCTCCAAAAACAGTGCCGGCCTCAGAAAACTGATTTATTGTAAACGAAGCAATGCCGGAAGTATCGGCCGGACAACCCTGCACTGTTTCAACAACTGCACGGTACAACGTATTTATAGTCACCTGACTGTATGCAAGGGAAAATTGCTGATTCTGCACATTCACCCACGAGGCACCATTGTTGACCGAAGATTGCCAGAACAACACTGTACCCGGCGCATCGCTCACCTGAATGGTACCCGCGCCTGAACTCGCGCAAAATACGCCACCACCACTGATGTTACCTGCAATACCGGGGATATGGATGGTGATGGTAGAAATACTGGAAGTGTCGGAGGGAAAATTCCCGTCTTTTACAATGGCCCTGAAACTCGTTGTTTGTTTAAGCGAAACATAACTTTGAGTGGAAGTAGGATTCTGAATCTGTGTCCAGGAATTGCCGTTGTTCACAGAGAATTCCCAGAAAAGGATCTGTCCCTGAAAACCGCTGAGAGAAATAAATCCTGAATTTATTGAATCGCAAAATGAAGCGGCTCCCGAGGTTTGACCGCCAACAGACTGAGCAGGCAGGCGCATGAAGACCAGCGCAGAAAAAAATGCGAGGAAAAAACAACTTCTTTTGTTCAGGGTACGGTTCAGCATTTATTTTTTATATCCCAGGATATTAAGTCCGCAACCTTTGTTATCGTCTTCAAAATAAGATTCAATGTAATACACACCGGTTGCTGAGCAGTCAAAATCGAGTTTTTCTGAAAACACTTTGTTACGGCGTGTAAAGTTAGAAACAATTAGTTTTTTATCGCGGTCATAAATGTTAACGATCATTTTTGTATTCAAACCTTCGCCATCGCACACCACGAGGCGGTATTTCGTATCCTTGCTTAAAACGTAAGAATACTCTGATTTTTCTCCTCCCTTTTTAATGTCAACAGGAAATGATTTTACAAAAGTGTATTCGCGCAGCGCGGGTGTGTTTTTTTTCAGAAGTGATGAAGGGTCGCATCCATCAAAAGTTACAAAAGATGCACTGAAAACGGCAATACCGATTAAAAGGGCGAGAGTTCTGATTTTAGCGAGAGTTTTCATAGGCAGTTTTTTAAAATTTAGGACATGAAATAAGTGTGAGTTTGCGTTTTGATCTTTTCACCGTGCAAAGCTGAAAAGCAAGCGATACCTCGTGAGCACCCTTTGAAATGCCCACCAGATCTGAAAGTGTATTGTCGTAACTGTATCCAATTCTTATCTTTTTTGCCTGCATACCAAAAACCAAAGCTATTGCGTCGTGATTGGCATACCCAGGCTGGTAAGCTTTTAAACCGGGAATTCCCCTGTACCAGGCACCCAATGTAAAAAAGGATTTTGTATAATAAAAACCAATGTCTACCTGGTCGAATTTTTTTTGTCCCCTGTAATGAAAAACAGGTGTGATGTAGCGTTTCAGATTTTCATCTCTTTCATCCGGATTAAGATCAAACTTCGCGCCTGCATGGATGCTGTATTTTACGGGTAGCTGGCCAAATGGACTGCCATACATGCTTTCGTTAGGCATATTCAGATGGAATGCAGAAACGCCAACCCAATAATTGTATTTGGAAAAAATGGCACCTGCGCCCATGTCAAAATAAGTGCGTGTCTGAGGCACCTGTTCAACAGTCGCCACACCACCACCGCGGTAGATCTGGTCACCAAAAATCAGGCGATTGATGTTGATGCTTTTCATTGTAATTCCGGGTTGAAGTCCAAAACGAACAGCTGTAAATTTATCGATTCTTGCTTCATAAGAAACAACAGGGTTGATAACTGTTGTTCTCAGACCTCCGGCGCCCGCTTCATCCTGCGCAAATAAAACGCCTACGCCCATATTGGCCCGGGTAAACGCATGGTCAAACGCCGCCATTTTCGTGATGTAAGCTTCTCCAAGACCGCGCCACTGGTTACGATACGTGAGTGAAAACCTTGAGCAAACATTATCACCTGCAAAAGCGGGATTGAGATAAATTGGCTGCGCGTAAAACTGGGTCAGCTGAATATCCTGTGCCATCAGACTCACCGGTATGCCAGTCAAAAACAACAGTATTTGTAAAATCTTTTTCATGCCTACCTGATTAATGTGAGATTACCTGACTGTTTAAACACCCTGTCGTTGATGAGTTTTACCTCAGCCTTCCACACATACACGCCCAGCTGGCTTAATTTACCTCGGTAATATCCATCCCATCCGATGTTCACATCTCTTGATTCAAAAATAAGTTCTCCCCAGCGATTAAAAATCTGAAGGTGGTAATCCACAACTCCCGAAGTATACGGGAAGAAAACGTCGTTACTCAGATTACCGACCTGATAATAACCTCCATTTGGACCGTCTTCGTTGGGCGTGAACGCAGTCGGAAAAACCACGTCGGCATTTGTGCTGATGATGATGTCGGTGGTATCACTACAACCAAACTGAGAAATCGCGATGAGTTGAATCCTTGTGTCTCCCACTCCTTTTAACAGCACTTCAGGGTTTGTTAAAGAAGAAGTTTGTTCATTGCCGAAATTCCAGAAATAACTTACGGCGCCGCTCGACTGGTTGGTCGCTTTTAAAAGATCGTAAGGCAGATCAAGCGATGTGCTGTTTAAAGTAAACGCCGCCACCGGTTGAGGATATACCTGAACAAATACAGGCGCTTTACTTTTTCCCTGACAGCCACGGTCAGAGACCACTGAAACACTTACCGAATAGGTACCTGGATTCAGATACTGATGAACAGGATCCTGTTCAGACGAAATATTGCCGTCACCAAAATCCCATGTCCACGAAATAACAGGATCCGATGCATTGATGGCGCCCGCTGTTTCATTGAACCTGATGGCCCCGGGGACACAGGTTCTCAGAGTATCGGCTTCAAGTTGAACCACCGGAGGATCGTTAATGGCCACTGTAATGGTATCGATGACGGAACGACCACAAGAGTTTGAAACGGTTACCACATAATTGGTGGTTTTAGAAGGCGCCACAACATGCAAACCAGGCGTTGCCGGTAAATTGTTGTTCCAGGAATATGACAGTGGTCCGGTGCTGCCTGATGTCTGCACTTCAAGAATACTGGTCTGGCCCGGGCATATTGGTGTATAGCCTAAAAGTTTAAGATCCGATTTTTTGAGATCGAACAAACGGATCACACTGATGCCATCTGTTCCGGCGCATCCGTTTTTATCAAAGGCCACAACAGTATAAACCACCGGTGTCGACGGGTTGATGGCCAATGTACCGGCATTGACAGCGCCGGCAGGCTCCCATGAAAAATAATAGTCACCTGCGCCGCCTGTTGCTGTTGCAATCAGGTTGTAAGGATTACCCGCGCAAAGCGTATCAGGCTGCGTTACGCTGGTAATCACCTGAGAGGGTTGAGAAATGTTAAGACTTAATGTTTGGGGACAACCGTTTATGTCTGCTATGCTTACACTGTAATTACCCGCGGGAGCGTTCTGCAGGTTGCTGCCGTTCTGAGGCGGCGTGGTTGACCATGTGTATGAATATGGTGCGGTTCCACCCGAAGTTGTGAGACTTGCTCCTCCAAGGGCACTGAAACAAAGTGCATTCTGGATGGCCGCAACAGATACCGACAGCACAGGTGGCTGAGTTACCGAAGCAACGAGTGAGGCAGCGCAGTTATTGGTATCCTTTACTGTAACGGTGTATGCACCTGCCTGAAGCTGCGTGATAAAAGTTCCGGTTTGCGCAACAGACCAGGAATAAGAATACGCTGGTGTACCTCCATAAGCTACTACAGAAAGATATCCATCGTTTTTACCTGAGCAGGATACATTTTTCAGACTATCAACCGACAGATTTAATGGCTGTGGTTCGCTGATGCCAACGGTAGCCGACGCGGCACATCCAAGACTATCGGTAACAGTGGCTGTATACGATCCCGCAACCAGAGAAGAACCAGCAACTGAGTTACCGCCAAACGGTAACCAGTTAATCACAAAGGGAGCGGTGCCCTGATTGATGCTGATGGTTGCGCTTCCGGTATTTCCTCCATAACACAGAACATTCTGCTGACGTGTAAGCGATACAACCGGTCCGGGAATGTCGGTCAACGTGTCAGAAACCTGTATCACACAATTTTCAGCGTCAGTAACAGTGAGCGTATAAACACCCGGCGCAAGACTACCGGCATTCGGTACCGAAACTGCGCCTGGCATCCAGAGATAACTGTAAGGTGCTGAACCGCCGGATACCTGCGAGAAAAACGAGCCATTCGCAAAACCGCAGGAAGGATGAACAGGTGTAATACCCGCACTCAGCGCAGGCGGTTCGTTTACAGATAAGGTAACACTGGTTTCACAACTGTTGTTGTCGGTTACCAGCACTGTATAATTTCCTGCCGCAAGGCCACTGATAGTTGATGCGGAACCTGCTGCCGGTGCCCATGAATAACTGTATACAGGTGTGCCTCCACCCGCAGTAACTGTTGCCGAGCCACTGGCATTGCCGTTACACTTAACTGCATCGATTGTGATGAGTGCGCTGAGCGGTTGAGCCGGTTCGTTAATAATCACAACGGAAGAAGTAAAACAAGCCTTGCTGTCCGTTACCGACACTGTATAAGGCCCGGCGGTTAAGCTGCCGGCCGAAGGAGAAGCACCACCCGCAGGCGACCATATATAACTGTACGGCGAAGTACCTCCGTTAGCTGTAACTGTTGCCGAACCGTTGTTGCCGCCGAAACAGCTCACAGAATTCGTCACAAATGCGAGGCTCAATGCTGCTGATGGTTCAGTGATTGTAAAAATGGCTTGCTGAAAACAGCTATTGGCATCGTTCACCTGCAGGCTGTAATTGCCCGCGATTAAACCCGACACAGTTGGCGTATTCGCACCACCTGCAAGCCAGGTATAGGTATAAGCTCCGGTTCCGCCGAAAACAGCAGAAGAAGCCATGCCGTTGTTACCGCCAAAACAACTTACTGCTGTATGGGTAATATTAATAACAATCGGCGCGGGCTGCGTGATCAGAGGTGACACAGCCTGAACAGTGCAACCGTTCCCTGACGTGACGATCACACTGTAAATTCCTGAGCTAAGATTATTTTCAGTGCTCTGCGTGCCGCCGCTTGCGGGCCAGAGATAGGTAAAAGGTCCGGTTCCTCCAGTAACGGAAACAAAAGCTGCGCCATTGGAACCACCAAAACAACTCACATTGGTTACCGAACTCACAGCGGCAGCGTGCGATGGCAGATCGCTGACAGTGGCCTGCGCAACAGCGGGACAGTTATTCGCATCTGCAACGTTAACCGTGTAAACCCCGGCGATGAGACCCGCGGCAGTTGCACCATTTCCACCCGAAGGACTCCAGGTATAAGTGTAAGCACCCGCGCCCCCTGATGCTGTTACGCCTGCCTGACCATTGGCCAGACTGCAATTGGAGTTGAGACTGCTGCTGCTCAGAATAATTGGTGTAGCGTCGAGAACCTCAACTGTATCTTGTGCACTGCAGGAATTGATATCGGTGACAGTAACGGAATAAATTCCGGCACCCAGATTAGACACTGTGGCTCCGGATAAATTTCCCGGCAACCAATTGTATTGGTAAGGACTTGTTCCGCCGGTTACCGCCGAAGAGGCACTTCCGTTTGCACCACCGGCACATGAAACAGAAGTTGAACTCATCACCAGATTAAGTGATGCAACAGGCTGAGCAATATTAAATGTATCGGTAAGATTACAAAGATTAGCGTCTCCGAGAATTACGGTATAACTGCCTGCACTGAGTCCTGAAACGGTATTCGCGGAAACATTTCCTGCCTGCCAGGTATATGAATAGGCAGGTGTGCCGCCATACGCCGTAATGGTAGCAGATCCGGTGGCTCCCCCAAAACAGCTAACCGAACCGGTGTTGATCGTCATCAGCAAAGGAGAAGGCTGAGTAATAAAAGAACTTGTTGCGGCAACAGTACAATTATTGGCCGAACCAACAACCACTGTATATTGACCCGATGTTAATCCAACTGCTGTCGCGCCATTGCCGCCTGATGGAGACCAGGTGTAGGTAAAAGGACCTGTGCCGCCAACTACATTTGCAGCCACAGCGCCGTTGCCGCCTCCAAAACAGGACACATTACTTACTGTACTCACTGTAACCAATGGAGAAGGATTGTCTCCCAGCGTAAAAGCAGAAACAGCGGAGCAATTGTTGGCATCGGTGACACTTGCGCTGTACTGGCCCGCAGGAACCCCCGTGGCAACTGATGCGCTTCCTCCGGCCGGTGTCCATTGATAGGAATAAACACCTGTTCCCCCTGCTGCGCTGACGGTGAGCTGACCGTTGGCAAGTCCGCAGTTTGAATTATCTCCTGTGACTGACACCAGCAAGACTGAGGGTTCAGTCACCGCGACATTGCTATTAATTGTACAGCCTTTGATATCGGTGATTGTAACTGAATAACTGTCTGCAACAAGATTCGAAATGGTGGAGCCGGAGAGGTTTCCGGGAGTCCACACATAACCATAAGGGGCAGTACCACCTGAAGTGAGAGCCTCTGCGGCACCGTTTGAGCCACTGTTACATGAAACAGCAGTTGCGGTAACTATAACGCTCATCGGAGCAACCGGCTGGGATACTGCAAACGTTGAGCTGATGGCACAATTGTTCTGATCGCTCACTGATAAAGAATAAACGCCGGCTGCAAGGCCAGTAACATTGTTACCGGCCGCAAGACCAGCCTGCCAGGTATAACTGTAAGCCGGTGTACCGCCAGTAACAGAAACAGAAGCACTTCCTGTGGATTCACCAAAACAATTTACATTCACCGCAGTAACAAGCGCCGACAAAGCAGGTGGCTGAGCAACGAGCGAACTGCTCGCAAGCCCCACGCAACCAAATGCATCGGTTACCTGGAGGATATAAATACCGGAAGTTAATCCCGATGCATTCAAACCAATACCTCCTGAAGGGATCCAGGAATAAGTGAAAGGACCCCCTACCGGTGTGTGTGTTGCAGTAAGCGCACCATCTGATCCGCCAAAACAACTTACATTGGTTGTAGAAAGAATGCTTACAACAGGCGCTACCACGTTACTGATGTTTACCACCTTGGTAGAACTACAGCCCGTTGAATCGGTTACCTGTACTGAATAAGCACCTGCTGCCAAAGGTGTGCTGACTGAGCCTGTTCCGCCTGTTGGCATCCAGCTGTAAGTGAACGGTGGCACGCCACCGCTGGTCACCGAAATTGAAGCCACACCATTTTGCGTTAAACAATCAGCATTCGTAAAACTAATGGCGGTTGACATGGCCACAGGCTGTGTGATGTCAAGTGTGGTGGTGATCATACACGCGTTGGCGTCGTTGGTGATAATGGAATAAGTGCCAGGAGAAAGATTTGAAAAGTTAACGCCAATGATGTTGCCCGGCATCAGTGTATGGCTGTATGGAGCAATTCCACCATTGATTGAAATACTGATGGCGCCGTTGGTTCCGCCTCCGCACTGCACATCTGAGATCGTAGGCAATAACACGATGGCTACCGGTTCAGAGATCGTCACCGTGTTCTGCGCCATGCAACCATTGTTATCGCTGATATCCACGGTGTAGGTGCCTGCAATCATGTTGCTTAACATAGAACTGTTGCTGCCCCCAGGCGACCAGGTATAAGAATAATTGGGCGTTCCTCCATTACCGGAAGCTGTTGCAGATCCGTCAGATCCACCATTACAGCTCACATCTACAATACCATTGAAACTCACAGCGAGCGGAGCGGGTTCTGTAATGCTGAAAACGCTGCTGGTAATACAACCATTCAGGTCGGTTGCGGAAACAGTGTAAGAGCCACTTGTTAATCCGCTGATGACAGATGATGAAGACGCGCCAGGCAGCCATTGAAAACTGTAACCTGGTGTGCCACCAGAAGCCTGAACAGTGGCAGAGCCGTTATTTGAATAATCACACGATTCGTCGCTCACAGAAACATTTACGTCAAGATAGGCGGGTTCAGTAATTGTATCAGAACCCTGTGCCGTGCACATAAAAACATCGGTAACAGTAACGGTATACACACCCGCCTGCAGTGCGCCGTTGTTAGCGGTGTTCGCACCGTTGCTCCATAAATAGGTGTATGGTGCATTGCCGCCGCTCACCATGGTATTCAGAACCCCATCGCTTCCCTGAAAACAACTCACGTTGGTGGAAGTAAAAGCAACCGACAAAGAAGGAGATTCAGCTACGACGTAAGTGCTGGTTAAAACGCAGGCTTTGTTATCAGTGACAACAGCCGTATAAGTACCCGCAGAAATACCGCCGATCGAAAATGTTGTTTGTCCCCCAGGTAACCAGAAATAAGTGTAGGGTCCTGTTCCTCCCGCAGGTGTAAGTGCGATAGAACCACTGGTGCCACCATTACAGGCAACACTACCTGTAACAGCAGAAACGGATAAGGCCGGAGGTTCGTTCACCTGAACTGTAGTTTGCGCCTGACAGGCATTGTTATCCGAAACGGAAACTGTGTAAATGCCCTGTGGAATATTGCTGATCACCGAACTGTTTACATTACCCGGAGTCCAGGTATAACTGTAATTAGGAGTTCCGCCCGAAGCCTGAACATTCACTGAACCGTCGCTGCCCCCAAAACAATCAACATCATTCACTGCAACAGTCAACACCGTGAGTGTAGCAGGTTCTGTTATATCTACTGTATTGGTGCCAGTACAGCCATTGAGGTCGGTCACCGTTACCGTATAATTACCGGCAGCAAGTCCGCCTGCCAGAGCATTGCTGATATTACCAGGCTGCCACATAAATGAATAACCCGGCGTACCGCCACTGGCAGTCGCTGAGGCAGATCCATTGTTCAGATAATCACAGCTTTCATTGGTAAAAGTAACGCCCGCAGACAACAAGGGTGCCTGCAAAACAGCAGCAGTCGCCGTGATTAAACATCCATAAATATCAGAAGACGAAAGCGTGTAATTGCCTGCGGTGAGTCCGGTGAGCGTGGCAGTGTTTCCCGGGTTAGACCAGGTATAGGTGTATACAGGACTTCCACCTGCGACAGACGCAACAAGAACGCCATTATTACCGCCAAAGCAGGATACCTGCGTGGATGTAAATGAAACTGTAAGCGATGCTGCCTGAGTTACCACATGCGTTGAAGTAATGGAACAACCTTTTGCATCGGTGACTACAGACGTATAACTGCCTGCTGATAACGCGGTAATTGTGGCTGCGGTTTGACCCGATGGTAACCACAAATAAGTGTAGGGTACTGTTCCTCCCGCCGGCAGAAGCCCCGCAGATCCTGTTGCCGCGCCAAAACAACTCACGCTTCCCACAGAACTGCTTAAACTCAAAACCGGTGGCTGAGAGATCTGAACACTTGCATTAACAATACAGCTATTGTTATCAGTAACAAATAAGGTATAAGTGCCGGCCGGGAGATTAGTGATGGACGGTGTAGAAACCGAACCCGAAGACCATGAATAAGCGTAAGCCGGTGTACCGCCCGTAACATTAGCAGTCACACTGCCATTGCTGCCGGCAAAACAACTTACGTCCAATGGATTCACAAAGTTGATGCTGAGCGGCGCGGGTTCATTTACAGCGACTGTTCTGGTGATCAGACAGCCATTAAGATCTCCCGCCGAAAGTGTATAGATACCAGACGGCAGGCCTGAAACCGCAGCAGTTGAATAAGAACCGGGCGACCAGGTATACGAATACGCTGGTGT
>CAZFCR010000014.1:11338-20086 GCA_964517305.1 uncultured Akkermansia sp. | reverse complement strand
CAAGTGACCTGCACGATCCTGAATGGCGGGTTCGATACGGCGAGCGACTGGTCGTTATTTAATTGCTGATTAAGGGAAATGTAACCCGTACGCGCGTTATAGGTGTACTCTGTTGAATTCAGGCGTCGCGCGTTCCTGATGATGTTGTAATCGCGGCTGCCATCCATATAATTGGTACCTGCATTGTTAATGTTGGTGGCACTGCGGGTTGATGATAACTGAATAGAAACGTCATCAATGCGCCTGTCTCTCAGTAAACCATCCACTGTATTGGTCATGATGCTGTACAGGTTGTTGGCACGGTTTTCGGGTAAACTGTCAGGAAGCGCGAAACCACCATCACCTACCTGTAACTGAAATGGAGAAATTCCTGATTTCATTCCACCGTAAACATAGGCGGTATCTTCACCAAGATCTTCAAAAGCTACCACGTTGCGGGTCTGCTCAGCGCTTCCATTGATGCCAAGGAGGTACACTTCCACTTTGGTGATCACGATCGGCGTATTGATTACAGGCAGGGTACTCATCCACTGATCATATTTGTCGTGAAAATAATGACTGAGGAAAAAGTGTTTGTTTTGCTCGTAGTTCTCGGCACTTAACGAAAACTGCTGCATCTGCGCGCCACCCTGAACAGTGATCTCCTGTTTTTTACCTCTTTGCTGAGAAAATACCGTAGTTGCTCTTAATTTACCGAACTGAAGTTCCGTTTTAAAACCAAACAGCGTCTGACTTCCCGATATAAGTGAACTGTTGAGCGGCAGAGTAACATTTCCTGCTTCTATTTTTTTGATGATCTCATCTTCATAACCTGTATAATCCAGTTTTACCTGGTTTTCCCAGTCAAAAGAAGCTTCTGTATTGTAATTGGTGGTTACTTTCAGCTTATCCCCGATCTTCCCGATCAGGTTGAGCTGGATGCGCATGTTAAAATCAAAATTCGTGATCTTTTGTTGCCTCTGGGGAATGGCAGGATTGAGATTTTTATTGCGGTTCAATCCAAAGATGAGTTCAGCGGTTCCGGTAGGTTTGATGTCAACCGTGTTCCCCCCGAAGATCCTGTCAAAAAGCTCGCTGTTCACCTGGAGTTTGGGAATGAGTCCCTGGCGCGGTTTTTCGTTGAGTTCATCGGCCGCCACCCTTGAACGCCAGTATTCGCGCATTTGTTTTTTGAACATATAATCCTGGTATTCCTTCAGGTTCATATATGTTTCAGGGCGAAAATCGCGCTCGCCCATTTTTTGTTTGATGTTATAATTACCCGATTTAGGATCGTACTCTACATTGGTGGAAACATTCGCGGGATCGTCGAGGTACAATTTGGACTTCGGCTCCAGCACGGCAGGCCGGCCGGGATTGTCGTTAAATTTATAAAGGAGCTCCTCTTCTTCCTCCTCATCCGTTTCGGGAGTATCGGGCGGTAAAACGTATTTTGATGGGAAATATTCAGGAAAAGCGTCTTCCTGGGGTTTAGCAGGTTTGGTAACAAGGCCCATCAGGCATGCCGTTGCACTGGTTACCACTACAAAATTTATCAGTCCGCTGGCTCTCAAATCTTAAAATGCCTAAAAGTTCTTTAACGCTGCTTTAATTAATATCTCAACATCTTCAGTGTCTACGCCCTGTTGTTTGGTCGCTTTTTCAAGCGCTTTTTCAGATGCCTGTTTAGGGAAACCCAAAGTGACCAATGCCATTAACGCCTCATCCCTGTTTTTATTGTACGAAGTTGCCATAATACGCGACATTCCTCCCTCATGTTTGCCCATTTTTCCTTTCAGGTCAACCACAATGCGCTGGGCGGTTTTGTCGCCAATACCCTTGATGCTTTTTAACAGTGTGACGTTCGCGGTATTAATGGCGCCGGCAATCTCACCTGCTGTCATGCTCGACAACATCAGCAGCGCGCTTGACCCGCCCACCCCGCTCACCGAGATCAGTTTGCGGAAAAGGTCGCGCTCTTCCTCATCGAAAAAACCGTAATATTTTGGATTGTCGTCGCGGATGTAAACACTCTCCAGAAACAGCTGTACCTCTGTCTGCTCAGCAATTCGGGAATAAGTTTGCAGGGAAATAAACAGGCCGTAACCCACGCCATGGGCTTCAATGGTAACGAAGGCAGGATTCCGGGTAGTGACCTGGCCCTTAATGTAACTGATCAACGACATCTGAATCTATCTTTTTTTCTGGGCATCAACCACCGCAATGGTGATCATATTTACAATTTCGCGCACGCTGCTGCCCAGCTGCAACACATGCACGGGTTTGTTCAATCCCATCAGCACCGGACCAATGGCTTCTGCTCCGCCAAGTTCCTGCATCAGCTTATAAGCAATGTTGCCCGAAGCCAGGTTGGGAAATATAAAAGTGTTAACGCCTTTATCTACAAGCGTACTGAAAGGAAATTGTTCCTTCAACAGATTGTTATTGATGGCGAAGTTGGCCTGAATATCTCCGTCTACGATCAGCCCGGGATAATTGTTGTGCAGGATACTCACGGCTTTGGCCACTTTAACCGGCACATCGCCGGTAGCGGAACCAAAATTAGAATACGACAACATGGCAATGCGCGCGGTGATGTTAAATTGTTTTACGGTATTCGCCGTCAGCACCGCGATATCAGCCAGCTCTTCGGCTGTTGGATCCGAATTCATGGTGGTATCTGCAAAAAAGTACGGGCCTTTTTTGGTGACCATGATGTACAGACCCGCCACCTTGCTCACGCCGGGCTGGGTATCAATGATCTCGAGCGCGGGTTTGATCGGCTGGCCATACTTGCGTGTAAGTCCGCTGATCATGGCATCGGCCATACCGTGTTCCACCATCATGGCGCCAAAATAATTCCTGTCACGCATCAGTTTGCGGGCATCGTACTGTGTTAAACCCCTGCGTTGACGGCGTTTCCAGAAGGTATCGCCGAAATCGTTCCTGCGTGTTTCCTCTTCCATCAGCGGATCAATGATCTGCATGTCGGAAAGGTCCATAAAATTCTCGTGTGCGATGGCCGAGATCCTGGCGCGGTCGCCAAGAAGGATCGGTTTGGCAATGCCCTCGTCGCGAACAACCTGAGCAGCCTTTAAAATCTTGTAATTGTCAGCTTCCGAGAACACAATGCGTTTAGGATCGCTCTTGGCTTTGTCTGCCAGGCTGCGCATGAGTTTGTTGTCTTTTCCTAATCTGTTTTCGAGTTCGGCGCGGTAAGCGTCCCAGTTGGTAATAACCCGCTTGGCTACCCCGCTTTCAACGGCAGCCTTGGCCACCGCCGATGATACAGCAGAGATGAGCCTGTTGTCGATTGGTTTCGGAATGATGTAATCCACCCCAAAACTTAGATTCTTTGATCCGTAAGCCAGGTTCACATAATCAGGAACAGGTTCTTTGGCGAGTGCGGCAATGGCAAGTGTTGCCGCCAGTTTCATTTCTTCATTGATGGTGGTGGCGCGCACATCCATCGCACCCCTGAAAATAAAAGGGAACCCAAGTACGTTGTTTACCTGGTTGGGATTATCGCTGCGGCCAGTGGCAACAATGATATCCTTGCGCGCAGCCATCGCGTCTTCGTATGAAATTTCCGGAGTTGGATTGGCCAGTGCAAACACGATGCATTTTTTATTCATGCTCCGCACCATGTCCTGGTTCAGCACGTTTCCTTTTGAAAGCCCCACAAACACGTCCGCGTTTTTTATGGCCTGCTCTAGTGTGGTAATATCGTTGCGGTCGGTTGCAAAAAAGGTTTTATACTGATCAAGGTCCGTGCGTTTTTTATTGATCACGCCCTTACTGTCGAGCATCACAATGTTTTCCTTTTTAACGCCCACGGCGATGTACATTTTGGCACAAGAATTGGCCGAAGCGCCGGCCCCGTTGATTACCAGCTTCACATTGCTCATTTTTTTGCCCGACAATTCAACGGCGTTAATGAGGCCGGCTGCCGAAATAATCGCGGTGCCATGCTGATCATCGTGCATAAGCGGAATATCCAGCACTTCCTTTAATCTGCGTTCTATTTCAAAACATTCAGGTGCTTTAATGTCTTCGAGATTAATGCCGCCAAAAGTGGGTGCAATGTTTTTTACGGTATTTACAAATTCATCGATGTTGGTAGCGTCTACTTCAATGTCAAATACATCAATGTCGGCGAAGATCTTAAACAAAAGACCTTTTCCTTCCATTACAGGTTTGGATGCGAGTGCGCCTATATTTCCCAGTCCCAGCACCGCGGTGCCATTTGAGATCACGGCCACCAGGTTGCCTTTTGCCGTGTATTTATAGGCGTCCTCAGGATTTTTTTCTATTTCTAAACAGGGTTCCGCAACGCCTGGCGAATAAGCAAGGGTGAGATCACGCTGGGTGCTATAGGGTTTGGTTGGTACTACTTCAATTTTGCCCGGCCTACCTTGTGAGTGATAGTCCAGGGCATCTTCCTTTCTGAATTTGGCCATAATTTTGAAAAACGGAAAACGAAGATAGGTAAATATTTCTTAGCCCGGAAGTGTTAAAACGATGATTTGATCCGGAGAACCAGCGCTGAATTTAACGAAGTAAAAAGAAGGTTAGTGCGGAGAATTTTTGGAAGCTTTTTTTAATCTTCCTCTTTTAAAAACTCAAGGTGAAATATGGTGCCAAGCCCCGGCTCAGAGCTGAACCAGATGCGTCCTCCAAAACCTTCCATGATGCTTTTTACCATTGCAAGGCCAAGACCAGAGCCTGTTGACTTGGTGGTGAAATTAGGTGTGAATATTTTAGGTTTTAGTTCGTCGCTGATGCCACAACCATTGTCGCGGATGAGGACTACCACGTAACTGCCCGTTTTCTGCCGGCCAATTTCGATGTATGGATCATTGATCCCTTCAAGCGCCTGAACGGCGTTAGTCAGAATGTTATTAAACACCCTGAGACACTGATCACGATCGCCCCTCACCAGCAGTGCAGGTTCTTCGATCCTGTTCCTGATAAGAATATCCTGCCTGTTGCCAAACACCTGCACCGCTGTATTGATGATCTCGACAAGGTTCACCGTTTGCAACTGCATCACGGGCAATTTGGCAAAATGGCTGAACTCGTTGGCAATGTTGGCAAGCGTATCAATCTGTTCAATGATGCCCGCACTGGCTTTTTCAAACTTCTCCCGAAAATCTGCGGGGTCGTTCTTCATCAGGTGCTGCAGGTATTGCAGGTTCAGTTTCATGGGCGTGAGCGGATTTTTGATCTCATGCGCCACCTGTTTGGCCATCTCCCGCCAGGCACTCTCTCTTTCGCTCTGGGCAAGCAAGCTGGCGCTCTGTTCGAGTTTCACGAGCATCTGATTGTATTCCAGAATGAGTCTGCCAATCTCGTCGTGACTCTGCCAGACTATTTTTTCGTTCTTTCGTCCCAGACTGATGTTGGCGATCTGCTGCTGGATGAGCCGGAGCGGACGGGTGATGTATCCCGAAAGAATAAGCCCGGCCAGAATGCTGATCACAAACAAAATCACATACACGTTTACCAGACCGCTGATGATGCCCGAAAGTTCGTTCACAAGATCGTTCTGACGGGCAAAATAAGGCAGGTTGATAAATCCGCTCAGCTGATTGCCGTTATCGTACAAAGGCGTGTACAAAGAAAGGTACGTGAGAGAGCCCGCATTTTCGCGCATGCTCACCGCCGAAGCCAGTTTATTTTTAAGTTCCTGCATGGCACGCGGATTGGCAACGGTTGAAGCCAGTCCAAGATTATAAAGACGCGACTGACTGGTAGTGAACAAACGACCCGAACTGTCGAACAAACTGATGTCGGTATTAAAAAGCCTCGCGTAACCACTCAACTGCTGGTTTACCGATTCTTTCTGGCTTGGATCGAACAACATGCCCGGCTTGAACTGCGAGAGTTCGTTGAGGATGATCTCTGTTTTTTCTTTCAGCTGTTTTTTATTCTCCTCCTCAAACTGCCTCGTGACAAGCCTTGCAGAGGTAAAGCCCACCGCCGACATGGCCAGCAGCAATAAAACAATGATAATCGTTTGAATGCGCCGGGTTAAGGAAGCCTGGCGAAACTGATCGGTGAACAGCAACGCGTAAACCAGGAATACACAATAACTCACGAGCGAAAAAAACAGGAGCAGGTATGAATTAAAAGTGAAAAAATAATTCCAGGTACGGCTGTTGCGGCTGATGATCACCGTGGTGCTTTCGTCGGGACTTGAATAATGGTGCACATAATCGGGATAAGAAACACGCAGCAAACCCGGGTCAGGTAAAAATAAAGGGTAATTAAAATTTCCGTAACTGATGGTGCTCTGGCCAGACCTGTAAACGGCATAACTGAAACTTTTAAGTTTATCGGGTTTTTGTTGTGACTGATCAAGCAGCAGGTCGGGAAAACTTCCCAGCTCCTCAAACTGCTTGGGTTTCAACATCACGTAGAGCCGGAGGCCCGGCAAAGGAATGATGCCGATGTAGCGTGAGTTTTTACGGTAATTTTTTACAAAATAAAGTCCTTTCACAAAAGTGGAATCCGAATTATAAGCTACCTGATCAAGAAAAAATCCTTCGTTGAGCAGAACGGGATCTGTGGCGCTGAGTTGCGGCACACAATGACTGTCAAACAATGAAAAATCAACATAATATCTTTTAAAATATTCATTAAAATATTTCTGATTCAACAGGGCTTTGATCTCCTCATCGGTACTTGGTAAGATGCGCAACAGATTGGCAAGGCTCTCATCGTTAGCGATCGCGTCGGGGATCCGTGCAAACTCACTTTCCAGTATGGGATCCTGCCTTTCGCCGAGTTTTTCAGACAACACATTAAGTTCTTCTTTCTGATTTTTTTCAATGTAGGTGGTCAGAAACCGGGAAGTGATGGCCGACATGATAAGGATTTGTATGCCAAGCGCCAGCGAAAAACGCAGGCGGCCCGCACGCGACGATAAAAAGAAAACAGCGGCAAAAAGAAGCAGCCAGCAGGATTCAAAAAGTCCTGCGCCCGGTAATAACACATACAGACTGATGCAAATGCCGCCGTGCATCAGCAGGAAGAACAGAAAATCAGACCAGAAAGACGCCGTGAAACTTTCGGCCAGTTTTTTTACAGTTACAAACAAAGCCAGTGAGTACAAGGCCAGTGTAGCCAAAGCCGCGAGTAAAGGAAGCGTGGTATTAAAGATATTCAGGAGATCGAAATTCAACGTGGAATTGGCGATGAGACTTATCACGCAGGTGTTGAACTGAAAGGCCAGCACACCGGTAAGCAGAATAAGAATGAACCTGTTAAAATAAACCTGCATTCGCGTGGAATCTTTAATAACGAGGTAAAAAGCAGATGCCACGAAAAAAAACAAAAGCGCGTTAATGAGCATGTCCCCCAGGTAACCATCAAAAAATGAACGGGCATTACCAAAGAGATGGAGATCGTAAAGGAGACTCCTGTAAAAAAATGCAGGCCATTTTAAACCGATCATCAGTGCGCGCAGTGCCAGACAAACGGCTGTGATCACAAACACTCCCGCGAGGGTAATTTCTTTTCTTACCCTCAGCAATAAAGCCACGCAGAGCACGCCAATGCCGGTTATAAAAAGCAGAAAACAAAGGTTATCTACCCAGGGCATGGTGTAAGAATCCTCTGTACCCTTCAGCGAAAAAAGAGGTTGATTTCCGTAACTCACAACCGATTCGCCCGTGAGGAGAGGCGAAAATCCTATTTCCGCAGGTAGTCCCGTCCATGCTGCAAAAGAATTGTCGAGGTACTGGTTCTGAAATTCGTATAAGGGTTTGAGCAGGCACAGAGAGAGCGCAAGACTGTCTCCACGGCTCTGACTGTGGTATAAAAAATAACCATGTTTGAGTTTGATCAGTCCTCCGTCCTTCATCAAAGCACTCTGAAGTCCGCGGAGTGGCAGCTGGGCGTTATTCCACAACACCAGACTGTCTTTCACAAACAGGTAAAGACCAATGCCTTGTTTTTCATAGTACCCGAAAAATTTTTCCGGCAGTGCGGCAGCATTGTCCGACAAGATCAGTTCAACCCCTTCGTGGCACTCAAGAGCCTTGTTAGCGACCCGCTCAGAAGTGCGGGTGGCGATCTGCGGCAGAGAGTGAGTGTGGTACCTATTAAAAAAAACAGCAGCCAGAATCGCCACAAGGCCAATTAAAAAAACTGAATAAACCCGATTTTTAAACATGCATTGATTGTTTCACCCTGCGCGAACAACTCCAGCAAAATAAGGATAATTCCCGCCACAGCACTGAAAAAATTTAATTAGGCCATTATATATTTGCGCTTATATTTGTAATTTGCAGATAATTTTTACTTTATGGCACAACCACACAAAGCTACCTTAAAGGCACCCGTATTACCACCTCTGAGCAAGACTTTTAAGTATTTTTCTTTTCTCAACCAGAAGCTGGCGATGATCATCATCGGCATTGTTGGTTTTGTATTTTACATTACATCAGTTAACGGCGAATACGCACTCGACGACGGGATCATCATCCACCAGAACGACCACGTAATTAAAGGCGTGCGCGGCATCAAAGACATCATGACACGCGATGCCTATGAAAGTTTTTATCGCCGCATGTGCGCTACCGATCAGCTGGCGGGCGGACGTTACCGTCCACTTTCTGTTGTGAGTTTTGCCATTGAGCAGGAATTCATTGGCAGCTACCGTACAGGTTTGTACTGGAAAGCGGAGGACTCCAATAAAAACGGTGTGCTGGACAAAGGCGCCGTTAACTACGTATCTGCCTGCGGCAGACCTGAAATCAATTA
>CAZFCR010000014.1:0-11328 GCA_964517305.1 uncultured Akkermansia sp. | reverse complement strand
AACGACTTTGTTGACCTAAACAACGACGGCATGGCACAGCCGCAGGAATGTTACCAGTGCTGGGATCTGAACCAGAATTTCAAAAACGATTTTGAAGAAGACCTCAACATCGACGGGATCTTTAACGAGATCGACTGCCAGGTATATGGCGCCGGTATCCGTCACTTTAACAACATCTGGACTTTCGCGCTGGGCTGTATGTTTTTATACCTCGTTTTCTCAAGGTATTTTTTCCGCACCAATCAGGACCTGGCCTTTCTGGCCGCGCTTTTATTTACCGCGCACCCTATCCACTCTGAAGCCATTGCCAATGTGAAAAGCCGCGATGAGATTTTTTCCCTCATCTTTGTTTCACTTACTTTCCTGTACTCGTTTAAGTTCATGGAAACAAAACGAAACTGGGATCTGTTCTGGGCTTCGTTGATGTTTCTGCTGGCCTTACTGTCAAAAGAGTACGCCATCATGCTGATGATTCTGATACCGCTGGCCATTTACACATTTACCGAAAATGATGTATACGAAAATCTGATCAATACCCTTGCCATCAAAAAGATCATCGCGGTACTTATCACCGGTATTCTGGTGGTGTTTGTGCACAAGGGACTTGTTAATCCAATCTTCGGAGAAGACAGTAAACTGATGAACAGAGGGATCTCCCTGATCATTTTGATCATCGCTAATTACTACGTATTCGCGCAGATTGACAAACGCAATCCGGGCCTCAAAAAATTTGCCTTTACGCCCGAGGTTAAATCAATTATCGGCATTGCTATCCTTTTTGTGGCCTGTGCGGGATTGATGATCCTGATCAAATACCTGGCAGACGTAAAAGTTCCGCCTCCTGCAAAACCATCAAAGGCTTATTGGTTCTTCCCGTTTGCTTATGTGGTGCTGATGATCCTTTTCCTGAGCAAAGCGCTTAAAGAAAGTAAATTCAGCGCGTTGATGGGCTGGGCAGGATTTGTAATGTTGTTTTATCTGGGCATGCGTCTGGTAGCCGTAAAACTAAAACCAGGCGTTCCGGATACTGAAATTCTTAACAACCCTTACCTCCTTGCTACAGAAGAAGAGCGTTTCGCCACCAAGACATTTGTGCTGATCAAATACTTCCTGTTACAGATCTTCCCTCACCCATTGTCTTCTGATTATTCTTACGCCACAATCAGATACCGTCACTTCACCGACTGGGATTTTATTCTTTCATTTATTTTCCACTTAGGCATGCTGTTTACCGGAATTATCCTGTCTCTGCGCCGCCATGTGATAGGTTTTGCCATCATCGTTTACATCCTTTTCGCTTTATTAATTGGTAACGTGTTGATGGATGTAGGTGCAACCATGGGTGAGCGTCTGATCTTCCACTCGTCTATTGGTTTTTGTATTGCAGCAGCTTATTATCTTCTTAAAGGTCTCGACGCACTGCATAAGATTACCATCAGTACAAGAAAAGTGGCCCTGATGGTGTTTGTTGTTGTGGTTACTTTCCTTTTTGGCTGTAAAACCTGGGAAAGGAATTTTGACTGGAAAAACGACGTGACCCTCTTTTTGAAAGACGTGAAAACAATGCCACACTCTGTACTGGTGCTTGGAAATGCAGGTGCCCGCTGGGTTGATCTGGCTGATACCAAAGAGGTGACAGGTGTAAATGTTCCTGGTCAGGATTCAACACGTTTTAATGACTACAACGGAACGCTTGTGATTACCGACGAAGAGGTGAAAGCCGGTGGTTATGCCAACAGGCGCGAAGCGGCGCTTTACAAAGGAATTGGTTTTCTTAAACACGCCATTGAACTTCACCCGCGTTACGTGAACGGTTACCTCAACCTTGGTCTCGCTAACTTTAAACTGCGCAAAGATTTTGAAGCGCTTTATTACTGGAAAAACGCGGAACGTTTGTATCCAAACAACCCTTACCTCCGGAATTATTATCAGGTGTTTGCCAATGATCTGAAAAACCGCGGCGCCATGGCGTTTAACCGCGGCCGTATGGATTCAGCCGCTATGGCTTACAACAAGTGGACCATTCTGATGCCTTACGATGCAGAAGCCTGGTACAACCTGGGTGGTGCTTATTTTAACTCGGGAAAATTCCAGCTTGCTAAAAAGGCCTGGGACAGGGCCCTGCAGATCAATCCTAACTACGCGGAAGTAAAACGTGTGTTACCGATGATCACACCGCAGATGCTCGGACAGGCTCCGGCAATGAGTGTCGCTCCACAATCACAACCGATACAGCGACGGTAACCTGAATCTTCTTTGAACTGTTTGTGTGTTTTTGCTTCGGCTGAAAATACGCAAACAGTTTTTTTATGCCCGGGAATTTGCTATGGATCGAACTCCCGCGAACTGAAGTGTCAGAATTCACAAAGAATTGAAAATCCAGGCGGGCTTGATCTTCACATTGAATTCATGAGGACAAAACAGTGCTGAACCAGTGACTGAGTTCTCTTACAAAAACGGCACAAAAAAACCCCTGCAATGTTTTGCAGAGGTTCTGATAAAATGTTCTTTTATATTATGCGTTAATTTTTTCTCCTTTAAGAACAGCAGCCATTGTTTTACCGATTTCTGCAGGACTTTCGCACACGTGGATGCCACACTCGCGCATGATCTGCATTTTGGCCTGAGCCGTATCTTCTGCGCCTCCAACAATGGCCCCGGCATGACCCATGGTACGGCCTTTTGGCGCGGTTTGACCTGCGATAAAACCAACAACAGGTTTTTTATTGCCGTTTGCTTTGATCCAGCGTGCCGCGTCAGCCTCATAACTACCGCCAATTTCACCGATCATCACAATCGCATCGGTATCAGGATCGTTCATCAGTAATTCTACAGCGTCTTTTGTCGGGGTTCCGATGATAGGATCTCCACCGATGCCAATAGCTGTGGTAACACCGAGTCCCGCTTTCGCGATCTGGTCAGCTGCTTCGTATGTAAGTGTACCGCTTTTTGAAACGATACCAACTCTTCCTTTTTTAAATACAAATCCCGGCATGATGCCCACTTTGGCTTCACCAGCGGTGATAACACCCGGACAGTTTGGTCCGATGAGACGGCAGGTTTTTCCTTTGAGGTATTCCTTCACGTAGATCATGTCCTTTACCGGAATACCTTCAGTGATACAAACAATCACTTTGATACCTGCATCAGCCGATTCCATAATGGCGTCAGCAGCAAATGCGGCCGGCACAAAAATAATTGACACATCGGCACCGGTTTTCTGAACCGCTTCGGCAACCGTATTAAATACAGGACGTTCAAGGTGCGTTGTGCCGCCTTTGCCGGGCGTTACGCCACCCACCACATTTGTACCATATTCGATCATCTGTGTGGCATGAAACGTACCTTCACCACCTGTGAATCCCTGAACAATTACCTTAGAATTTTTATTAACCAATACTGACATAATCTGTTAAATTTTGAATCACGAATATACTTACTTATTTACACAGCACAAAATTCAATTTAACGGGCCTCTTTACAACCATGCGCGCGCAGCACATGTAGCACAAGCATTTGTGGACCACTCCGCGTTTGACTATCTTCGCCAAATTTAGCCGCACTTGGAAGATTTTATAGAACTATACACAGATGGCGCCGCCAGCGGCAACCCCGGTCCGGGCGGATTCGGCGTTGTACTCAAATTCAGGCATCACCGCAAGGAAATGAGTGCGGGATTCCGCCGCACCACCAACAACCGCATGGAATTGCTCGCGGTGATCATCGGTCTCGAAAGCGTAACCCACCCCGAATTACCCGTGCGTGTTTACAGCGACAGCAAATACGTGGTAGATGCCATTAACCTCAAGTGGATCCAGGGCTGGAAAAAGACCGGTTTTAAAAATAAAGCGAATGTAGATCTCTGGAAAAGATTCCTCCTGGTATATCAACCTGCGCGCCACCATTTTTTCTGGGTGAAAGGACATGCCAGCAACGTAGAGAACAACCGCTGCGATGAACTCGCGGTAGCTGCCTCAAAAAAACCACATCTTCCTCCCGACGAAGGTTATGAGCTGATCAAGAGCGGCGGTCTGCTCTGAGATTTATTTTCTGTTATCAATATAAACATGTCCCTGACGCCAGTAATCAACGGCCGTAAACCAGGGATCTTTGTAAAATTGCGACCGCTCCATGATGTATTCGTTGTCGCTGTAAGGATTCTGAGTCTTATTAAATACAAATCTTAAAGCTGCGGGGTTGGCTTCGTTGCCGTAAACCCATATCTCATCTTTTCTGCCCTTGTAAATATTGGTTGGGTAACCAAAAATGATGAACACCATGCCGCGATCACTTTTCCAGCCCTGCGTATAAGTGCTGTAATATTTATTGGCTTCCTTTACCCGGCCATAATAACGTTTGAGCAATTCGCGCGCCCGTTCGTTGCTGCCTCCAATGGTGAGCCAGAATTTATCTATCGCCTGCTTTTTATCGACCGCGTTCAGACAACTTTCATATTCATCGCGGCTCATGATGTACCGCGCGCAGTTAATCATTTCTGTTGCACTGCCAACTCCAGGAAAATGTTCGTCGTAAGTCTGAAGGGTCAGTCCCTCCATCAGGGTATCCGTTAAACGTACGTGATAAAAACCTCTCTCCGGCATTTGTAAGTGGAAAGCGCCGTAAACCAGTTGTTTCGTAAACACGCTGTCGGGTTTGTACCGGGTTTCATCCGGAGGTTTCACAGTAAAAGGCGGAAGTGCGGGTCCGAAATCCTTGAGAAAACAATCCACCTTTACCTGATCAGATACAGGATCTGCTACACGAATGTTCACCAGTTCGCCGCTCTTAAAATTGTTATTGAAGGCAATGCTGTCCTTTCTTCTTACAAGAAAGTTCTGATTGCTGAAACGGCTCTGTTTATAAATGTTGATGCCGTTACCGTTCCTGGTGCGTCTGTTCAGGTCTATCAGGTTAAGATCAAGAAAATAATTATCCCCCCGCCTCGCGGCCACATCAAACTCAGCGTACAACGTGCGTAACTGAACTTCCTCCCCACCTGCCCTGTCAAGAATGTAGAACGATCCGCTATCCACGATCTTCCGCGTATTGTGTTCGTACTGCAGCTGGTAAGAAACCCGCAGATGCGCGTAAAAAACCATCGACGTATCAGGTCGTTTGTAAAGAAGATTCTCATTTTTGATCTCAAGATAAACATGCGTGGCAGAATCGTTATCGTGATAAGCCACCGCGTGAGCCTCTATCAGTTCGCTGTCCGGATTCACAATACTTTTACTGGGGCGTGAGGTATAATGACCCTTGTTACGGCAGGCTAAGAACACCAGCAGGAAGAACAGAAAGATATAAAACCTTGGTAAAATCAATTAACCAAATTTAATGATTGGTTTGCAAATCAGCCGGCTAAAATCAATTTTTTCCTTCCCGACTGAACATGGAGAAATATTATATTTGAAACAGCGAACCAACCGGACCTTTTAAACTCTAAGCCCTGGTTGGTTTTTTCACACATTGAGAGTTGCTTATTATGGAAAAAACACTAGCGTTTCTAAAAAAACTAAAAGCCAACAATAACAAAGAATGGTTTGATGCCAATAAGGAAAAATACCTTGAAGCCAAAGACGAATACGCGGAACTGGTGACCAAACTGATCAGCGGCATTCGCGGGTTCGATAAAAAGATCTCGGCAGACCTGCGGGCCAAAGACTGTATGTTCAGAATTTACCGCGATGTGCGTTTTTCAAAAGATAAAAAACCCTATAAAACCAATATGGGAGCCAGCATCGATCCCGGCGGAAAAAAATCCCTGATCGCCGGCTATTATCTCCATACAGAGCCGGGAAACAGTTTCCTGGCAGGCGGTGTTTACATGCCCGAAGGCCCCATGCTGCAAAGCATCAGGCAGGAGATAGATTACAATCCTGAACCCCTTCTGAAACTCATGAAAGCGGCTTCGTTTAAAAAGTTTTTTAAAGGACTTGATGAAGAAGACAAATTAAAAACTGTTCCAAAAGGTTTTGATAAAACGCATCCACACATCGAACTTCTGAAGAACAAACATTTTCTGGTTAGCCATAAGTTGAGCGACAAAGACCTGACAGATAAAAACGCTTCCAAAAAAATTCTTGAAGGTTTTAAAGCCATGCACCCTTTCCTCGAATACCTGCGTCAGGCGCAGGGACTGGAATAAGTTATTTTTTAAAAAAGAAATACACGGCGCCGAGCAGAAACGCAAATCCGATCAGGTGGTTCATTTTCAGTTCATCTGTTTTGAAAAAAACAAGCGTGAATATCACAAACACTGAAATAGAGATCACCTCCTGGATGAGTTTGAGCTGCCACATGTTAAAGGGACCTCCCGTCATGCTGCTTCCTATGCGGTTTGCGGGCACCATCAGCATGTACTCGAAAAACGCAATTCCCCAGCTAAGTAACACCATGGTTATAAATCCGGCATTTTTCAGCGCGCCAAATTCTTTGAAACGCAGGTGACCATACCAGGCAATGGTCATAAAAGTGTTGGAGGCCATCAATAGAAGGATAGTACTAACCGCTTTGCTCATAAACCGCTGTATTTTCTGAATAATTTTATGGCAAGCGCCAGCAACACAATTCCAAAGACTTTTTTGATGATCGCAATGCCACCAACGCCCAGAAAATTCTCTACCACATTCAGGTAACGCAACACATAATAAACCACCACCACGTTCAGTACTATTGCAATCACAATGGAACTCAGGTGGTACTCGGCACGGATAGATAAAAGTGTTGTCAGCGTACCGGTGCCCGCGATCAGAGGGAAAGCAAGGGGCACAACGGATGCGGTTTCCGGAATTTCATCGCGGTAAATTTTGATCCCCAGGATCATTTCCAGCGCTATAAAAAACAAAACAAAAGAACCCGCAATGGCAAAGTCACCTTCGGTGATGCCTACAATGTTCAGAATGCTTTGGCCTACGAAAAGGAAAACGATCATGATGGCCAGCGATACCCAGGAGGCTTTAAAAGCGTTGATGCGTCCCGCTCTCTGACGTAAACCAATGATCACCGGGATGGATCCGATGATGTCGATCACCGCGAACAACACAGCGCTTACTTTAAGTATTTCTACAAAATCAAAAGCCAGGTACATGCCTGCAAAACTAAAGGTTATTCAATAAGCGGCAAAAAATTATACGGATCACGTTGCTGATTAATTTTCTGCGGGAACGGTGCCTGGAAGCAAGTCATTGACCGTCCTCTATCTGCAAATTAACGCTGCGGACCAGCATCAGGACCACAGGATTAAACGAAATTAGCCGGATTGTCCTCTGATATTTTGTTAAAACATTTTGATTTAGTTACCCGAACAGATAACTTTGAATAATGAGCAGTTTTGTTCTGACGACATATGTTTACGGCGACGCATTCTGGAATTTCTATAACGCGCAAACGAAACAGGTTCAGGATAAAATCGACTGGATCATTGAAATTGTGAGAACAGTGCGAATGGTGCCCGAAAAATTTTTAAAGCGCCTGGAAGCACCGACGGACTATATGAAATCAGGATAAAAGTGGGTAGTGACATCCATCGCATATTTTGCTTTTTTGACGAAGGACGATTGGTAATTCTTTTGAATGGCTTTCAAAAAAAAATCTGACAAAACACCGAAACAAGAAATACAACGGGCTCAGCGATTAAAAAAACAATACTATGAAGACAAAACGAAATAACAAATTAGTCTCCTGGGACAATCACCTTGACAAAAAATATGGGAAGAAAGGCTCTCTGACCCGAAATAAATATGAAGAAGAATTCGAAGCTTTTAAAATTGGAGTCATTATTCAGGAGGCGCGAAAAAATCAACACCTGACACAAGAGGAATTGGCGCTAAGAGTGGGCACCACAAAAAATTACATTTCAAGAATCGAAAATGATGCGAGTGACATTAAACTTTCTACACTTATCCGCATCATTCGTGAGGGCCTCGGTGGACACCTAAAGTTGAGTTTCGACGCATAAATGCAAACGCAGGACCGCTAACCCCGGCTTTTCCTTTCATAGTTTTTATTTGTTTCATAAGCCACTTGGACTTAATTTAGATCCTTATGCCGGCAGTACTTATTTTATGTGCGCACCGACCTCAACGCTCCCCGAGCCAGCGCTACCGATTTGAACAGTATCTTACGCTGCTGGGGCAACACGGCTATAGCTTTACCTTTTCTTACCTGCTTTCTGAAAAAGATGATCAGGTGTTTTATGCGCCAGGCAAAATTCCAAAAAAAGTATACATCCTGTTTAAATCCTTTCTGAAAAGGCTACGCGACTGTTTTCGTTTTAAAAAATTCGACATCATTTTTATACAGCGGGAAGCCGCCTTTCTGGGTCATTCAATTTTTGAAAAACAGGCCAAACGTTCCGGCAAATACGTGGTGTTTGATTTCGACGACAGCATCTGGCTCGCTGATACCAGTCCAGGCAACAAAAAATGGGAATGGCTGAAAAAGCCCGGAAAATTTTTTAATAACATCCGGCATGCGCATTGTGTGATTGCGGGCAACCCTTATCTCGCAGAAAAAGCAAGACCCTTCAACAGGAATACCGTTGTTATTCCCACCACCATTGACACGTTGATCCATTTTCCAAAACCCGGACTGCGCAATGCCCAAGTTGTAACTATCGGCTGGAGCGGGAGCATCAGTACCATCAAACACTTCGAATTGCTGATGCCTGTTTTGTTGCAACTGAAAAACAAATACAAAAACAGGATTCGTTTTTCTGTACTGGGGCCCGAAAAATACGTGAACAAATCGCTGGATATTGTTTCCGTAAAATGGCGCAGCGATACTGAGGTGGATGAGCTCAACCGTTTTAACATCGGCATTATGCCATTGCCTGACGATGAATGGTCGCGCGGCAAATGTGGTTTAAAGGGATTGAGTTACATGGCATGCGGCATCCCTACAGTAATGAGTCCGGTTGGCGTGAACACTGAAATAATTAAGCATGATAAAAACGGCATGCTGGCCGGAAATGAAAGTGAATGGCTAAGCTGCCTGGAAAAACTGATCAATGATGCCGAACTCCGAAAAAGCCTTGGTGATGCGGGGAGAGAAACAGTGATAGAAAAATATTCAGTAACAAACAACATCGCCCATTACCTGAAAGTTTTTGAAGCAAGGTTTATTTGAATGCTTTAAGACTTAAATCCAGGCTTTTGACCTGGTGTGTGAGCGCGCCCACAGAAATAAAATCAACACCCGAGCGGGCATAAGCGGCAATGTTTTTTTCGTTGATACCGCCCGAAGACTCTGTCTCAAATTTCCCATTGACCAGTTTCACGGCTTTCGCGGTATCTGCGACAGAAAAATTATCGAACATCAGTCGCTGAAAGCCCCCATGCGCCAACACTTTTTTCACATCCTCAAGACTACGGGTTTCCACTTCGATGGCCAGCGACTTTTTATTTTTATTCAGATAAACATTGGCGGCATCGATGGCTTCGGTGATACCTCCAGCAAAATCAATGTGATTGTCTTTAATGAGGATCATATCAAACAAACCATAGCGGTGATTGGCGCCTCCGCCTATCACCACTGCCCATTTTTCAAAAAACCTGAAACCCGGCGTGGTTTTGCGTGTATCAATCACTTTTGTGTGCGAACCTTTGCACAAAGTCTGCAGGTGCGCGGTATGTGTTGCAATGCCACTCATCCGCTGCATGATGTTGAGCAGAAGCCTCTCTGCCTGGAGCAACTTACGCGTGCTGCCTTCCACTGTAAAAACAACGTCGCCCTTTTTAACGCTTGCACCATCGGGAATAAACACTTCGATGCTGCACCTTTTGTCGATCTGTTTCAGTATCCTGATTGCAGCTTCAACCCCCGCTATGATGCCATCTTCTTTTACAAGCAGGCGCATTTTCCCCCGCTGCTTTTTTGAAATAATGGAAAGCGAGGTATGATCACCGTCCCCGAGGTCTTCCTTTAGAACAGAAGCGATGAACTTGGTGAAATTAAAATGTTTGCTGTGAAGATTGATAAAATCAGTCATTGTCGTTCTCAATGCGAAACTGGGAGATCAGGTTTCTTCGCAGAAGTAACGAAACCCTGAAAAGTCCGTTGGAGGTTTCGAGATTACCGGTAATATACTGTGCACTGTTGTTGACCGTGCTGATGTGAACCGAACTGAAATTTTTTACAGGATGTTTTTCAAAAAAATATTTAAGATTGGCCTCGGCCTGAGATTTGCTCAGCACGTCTTCCTGGTTGATGAGTTTAATGGAAACCTTTTCGTCGAAATATTTTACAAGTTCAGACGAACGACCCTGTTTAAGCGCCGCGATCACTTCTTCATTTACATCCGCCCCACTGAAAAAGAGGCCAAAGAAAAGGTAAACGATATGTATTAAAATCTTCATTTTATAAATGCAAAGTTAATTAAATTTCGCAACTTGAGCGGGTGAAAATCTTATTGCTCCAGATCGACAAAACCCAGGATAATTACATTATTCAGGGTTGTGATATTTATGCCACGCGACTTAAAAACTACACTGCTCTTGATATTCAGACAATTAATGTGCCAAAAACAGTGCGGATGCGGAGCCAGGCTGAACAGAAAAAGGAAGAATCGAAACTTATACTGCAACAGATCTTACCTGAAGACCAGCTGATCCTGCTCGATGAAAAAGGCAAAGAGTTCAGCTCCGCTGGTTTTGCCGATTTTATTTCAAAAAAACAGAATGCCTCCCTCAAACGCCTGGTATTCCTCATTGGCGGACCATTTGGCTTTGATGCAACGGTATACGAAAGAGCCAACATTAAAATTTCGCTTTCGCAAATGACCTTTTCTCACCAGATGATCAGGCTGTTTTTTCTTGAACAACTGTACCGCGCCTACACCATTTTAAAGGGTGAAAAATACCATCACGAATAGCTGTTAATTTTCTGTAAAAGGAGTTTAGTCAAAAAACATCCAGTTCAAACCGAACCTGAATGCGCGGTCGGGCTGGTAATAGCCGGGCATAAATCCATAGTCCGGGCCGGCAAATCCCTGGAGCAGATTCTCCACCTTGAGAAAAATATTCACCGGTCTGATCCTGGCATTGAGATAAATATCAACAAAAGGGTAATCACCACTTCTAAAATACGACTGCTGGTAAAACGCCTGTGTTGCCGGCATATATGCGTAGGTTAAAAATCCATCGTATCGTTCTGCCTGAAAACCGATCTGAAGCTGAAGGGCACTCTTAAACAAATTGCCATAATAATACAGCCCCGCCTTGCTGCGGTTTTCGGGAATCCTGACATAATCCGGCGCTGATGTCTGCTGGTAAGTATGTTCGAGCAGCACACCCAGGTGCCTGAAAAAGATCTTTGATAACCTGATGTTCA
>CAZFCR010000013.1:0-20506 GCA_964517305.1 uncultured Akkermansia sp. | reverse complement strand
CCATTTTTCAATACGTCCCGGAATCCGTGAAGTGATGGTCTGGGGCCGGTTCTCAGGGTTAAGCGTACTCACACTGCCTTCCGCCTGAACGGTTTGGGTCCATGGCAGCAAAAGTATGATAAATCCTGCCAGCAGTAAACTCATGATCATTGATTTCAGGCGCATGGAGTAGGGGTGAACATAAATGCGCATCTGGCTGTCGAGTGTTTTATCCTGTTTACTGAAAACCGAATAGGGAGATGCGGCACCAAAAATGCCTTCGAGTTTATAAAGCGCTGTGATCAGGTCGTAGCAGGTATTTAAACTGCCCACCAGTTTTTCAACCGAATTGATCACAAGAATGATGATGATCTCAGAGGCAATGAACTGACCCAGATTAAGATCGCCGCGCTGCACAAGAAAGGCTCCGAAAAAGAGAAGCACTGCAATAAAAATGATCTTAAATACAATGATGCCCTTGTATTGTTTTTCGAGCACGGCATAGTGGCGGCTGCGTTGTTCGAGATAATTGCCAACGTGTTCGTCGGTTCCTGCCAGCAGTGCATCCGGCTCTGAACCTCCTTTTGCATATTGCTGAAACCATTCCAGCAAACGGTATTTTTCGGTGGAGGCTTCGAGATTGGTTTCAACCCCCGCCTTTCCATAAAAACGGATGATAAAATAAAGGATCAGGCTCAGCACCATGGTAATGAGGAGGAACCAGGTACTGTAGATGGGAAGTATAAACAAACCAAATGCGATGCTGATCACGGAAAATGAGAAGTCAAGCAGGATCTTGCTGATTCCTTTTTGAAGCGCTACCACTTCCATAAAACGGTTCAGCTTTTTCTGCACAGTTTCAGAAGGACCGCTCTGGTTAAGAAAAAATCCGATGCGGGCGTTGAGATCGCAGAAGATCTTCTGGTGCAGCGTTTCGTTGATGCGCATCTGCCAGAGCTGGAAAAAACCAATGAAAGCGGTAACTGCAGTGGTAATAAAACTAAGCAGCACCAGGGAGGCAGAAAAACTGCCGGCCATGATGTAGGTCACGATTCCCTGAAGACCTAAAGGAATGGTGATGTAAAGCGCACCCTGGAGCAGGGCCAATGCGTAGATCTTCGAGATGATAGACCGTTCTTTTCTTAACCACTTCGCCAGCAGCGCCGCTTTATTCATTGTTCTTAATTTTCTACAAATATAGTATTGTTGCTTATTATGATAGTAATACTATTATCTTTTATATTTTTTTAAGTATTGTTTATACTTTTACTTTTAATACCTTTGACAACATGGAACTCGAGATCCGCATCAAGATGAACGAAAGGTTGTTCCTCCGTAACCCGGAGGAATCGGTGCTTGGCAGGAAGATTGTAAAGGAAGGATTATTGCTCATCAATAAAATAGGGTTTGAAGAGTTTACTTTTAAAAAACTGGCGGTTCATGTAAAAACTACCGAGGCAAGTATTTACCGGTATTTCGAGAACAAACACCGCCTCCTGGTTTACCTGCTTACCTGGTACTGGAGTTATCTCGAGTACAAAGTGATGTTCAGCCTGAACAACATGCAGGATCCTGAATTAAAATTAAAGACCATCATCAGCCTGATTGCACGAGAGCCTTTAAAAGAAACGGCCGAGCATTTTATTTCTGAATACGATGTTTACCAGCTTACCGTATGGGAAGCTTCCAAATCTTATCTTACCCGTAATGTTGGAAAGGATAACAAGGACCGGTTGTTTAAACCTTACAAAGACCTGTGCGCGCGTTTTTCGGATGTGATCCTGGAGTTTAATCCAAAGTACAAATATCCCCATTCCCTGGCCAGCACCTTGCTTGAAACCGCGCATGCGCAGAAGTTCTTCCGGCAGAACCTGCCATCTCTCACCGATTTCGGGACCAGCGCGGATGATAAAAAAATGATCCTCTTCCTGGAACACCTGCTTTTTTCGGCAATCAGGGCCTAGCGCTACTCCTGAAATTTGGTTCAGGCAACGATAAAATGTTAAAGAACGTTCATGGCCTGCTCCTTGATTTTTTCCAGCTCATCTTTCATCAGCACCACCAGTTTCTGGATCTGCGCGTCGTTGGCTTTTGACCCAATGGTATTGATCTCACGGCCGATCTCCTGACTGATAAAATTGAGTTTACGGCCCGGCGCAGTTTCTACGCAGGTTTCCATAAAATAATCCAGGTGGGTTTTCAGGCGCACCTTTTCTTCGTTGATATCGAGTTTTTCAATGTAATAAATGAGTTCCTGCTCAAAACGGTTTTCATCCAGTTTGTCTTTCCCCAGCATCTCGGCAATGTTGTTCCTGATGCGGGCTTTGATGTTCATGAGCCTGTTTTCATCCAGTTTTTTGATCTCATTCAGATGCGTCTCAATTTTTTTGAGGCGGTCTTTAAAGTCGGTAAGCAACGATTTGCCTTCGGTTTCCCTGAAAAGGTTCAGCTGGGTGATGGCCTGGTTAATGCAGGTTTTGATCTGCTCCCATTCCTGTTCATCGGCCTCACTTTTTTCGCTTTTTAATACATCCGGAAATTTTAATACCTGGTAAAGACTGTCTTCGAAAGGTTGACCGAGTTCGATGGCCAGATTTTTCAGTTGCTCGTGATACGCTTTTGCCAGAGGAATGTTGATCTCTACAGGAGTTTCGGCTTTTTTCGATTCTATAAAAATGCTCAGGTCAATTTTACCGCGCTCCAGTTGTTTGGATAACTGGTTCCTGATCTCAAGTTCATAGTTACGCAAACCCGACGATACACGCAGGCTGATGTCGGCACCCTTGCTGTTAAGCGAACGGATTTCCACAGTGATCATTTTGTCACCGGTTTCAAGAGTGGCTTTGCCGAAGCCTGTCATAGATCTGATCATGCAACAGAAGTTTTAGTTTTTTTATTGATGAGATACAGGCCCAAAATTATCAAAAACCCCGAGATAATCTTGGTGGGGGTTAATTCATCGCGACCCATAAAAATAGCAAATAGCGTGGCGAGAAACGGCTGAATGTAAATATAAGCACTCACCGTGTTGGCGCTGAGTTCAATGAGTCCGTAAATGTTAAGCAGGTAAGCCAGGAACGTGGTGGCCACGATCACAAATGCAAAGGCAAACCAGGCGTATGAGGTAAAACCGTCAAAGTTCGCAGCCAGACCTTCGTTCAAACCAATTGGAAGAATAAAAATGCTGCCAAATAAAAACATCCAGCGCATGGCCGTTACAGTATTGTATTTTTCCATGATGGGCTTTACCATCACTACAAAAATCGCCCAGGAAGTCGCGTTCACAAGGGTCATCAGGTCGCCCGCCCAGGTGTCGCTGCCCATTTCAAAATTACCGCGGTAAAGCAGGATCATTACAGCGCCGGTCACCGCGAGAATCAGTCCGGCCACTTTGGTAAAGGTAACGCGCACTTTATATATCACAAGTGTAAAAACAAACACCATGATGGGATTTGAGATCATGATGATGGACGAATTGATGGGCGAAGTGAGGCTGAGTCCGTAAATAAAAAACACCTGATTGACCACCACACCAAAAATGCTGAGGATCACCATTTTTTTAAGGTCATTTTTTTCAACCTTCTGTGTTTTTACGAAGAGGGAAAGAAGCCAGAAAAGCAGACCGGCACCAATGATCCTGTAAAACACCAGGGCCATCGGACCCATGAACGCGGGCATCAGATCTTTTGCAATCGTGTAGTTAAGCGCGTAGATTACCTGGGCAAAAAAAAGTGCAATATGTCCCTTAAACGCTTTTGTCAAAACAGCGGCAAATATACTCAGTTTAAAACAGTATCTTCTTAATCTGCATTAAAGTTTAAAAGAATTAAATTTACGTATGCCTTTGTACCACGATCAAACCGGACACACCATTTTATTAGCCAAAACACCGCGCCGCATTGTTTCCATCGTGCCCTCGCAATCCGAATTATTGTGGGATCTTGGCCTAAGCGCCGAAATAAAAGGCATTAGTAGTTTTTGTATCCACCCGCCCGAAATGTTTAACAGCACCGCCAGGGTAGGAGGTACCAAAAAACTGAACATCAATGCCATCAGGGCCTTGCAGCCGGATCTCGTTATCGGTAACCGGGAAGAAAACAGCAGGGAGGAAATTGAATTGCTGCGTCAGGAATTTAATGTATGGGTGAGCGACATTGTGACGATCAAT
The DNA here is from genome assembly GCA_964517305.1 of uncultured Akkermansia sp. Classification (GTDB taxonomy): domain Bacteria; phylum Bacteroidota; class Bacteroidia; order B-17B0; family Aurantibacillaceae; genus Aurantibacillus. Next base: position 16,359 of record CAZFCR010000013.1, on the reverse strand, counting down.
GACGCCTATGCCATGATGGAGCAACTGGGTCAGATCACCGGCCACGAAGACAGGGCAAAGGAACTTGTTCAACGCATCCGGAACAATATGGAATTCTGTAAAAACATGTTTTCCGCACAAAAGGTTGCGTATTTTATCTGGCATCAGCCCTGGATGCTGGCCGCCAACGGTACGTTTATTCATGAAATGCTGAACTGGCTGGGTTTTGAAAATACAGCCGCCAACCTGTCCCGTTATCCGGAAATGGACGCCGAGCGCCTCAAAGCACTGAAACCCGAATTCTGTTTTTTATCCAGCGAACCATATCCTTTTAAGGAACAACACGCGGCACTGCTGCGGGAAATTTTACCGGATACGCGCGTGATGTTTGTGGATGGTGAAATGTTCAGCTGGTACGGATCACGTCTTTTAAAAATGTCTGAGTACGCCGCCCGGCTTAAAAAGGCGATGGATGATCAGTATCTTTGAAAAAACATCAGGATTTCAGAAGGGCAAGGGCGTCGCCTACAACAAAAGTGCTGCCGCCAATAAAAATCAGATCGTTTTTAGATGCGGCTTTTTTGGCGGCTTTTAATCCTTGCTCCACATCGCCGCAAGCCTTGCCTTTGAGTTTAAATTTTTGTGCCTGTTTAAACAGTTCTTCAGAATCAAGGGCACGCGGAATATTGGCTTTTACAAAATAATAAGTGGCGTTGTTCGGCAGCAGTTCTAAAATGCGGCTTACATCTTTATCGTTGACTGCACCAATTACCATGTGCAGTTTGTCGTATTTCAGGTTGTTTAAATTCCCGATCACCTGTTTAATGCCGTCTTCGTTGTGTCCGGTATCTGCTATGGTCAGTGGTTTATCACTTAGTTTCTGCCACCTGCCGCATAATCCGGTGAGTTTACTTACCTGTCTCAGTCCTTTTTTTACATTTTCAGGTTCAATGATAAAACCTGCTTTTTCAATAAACTCCAGAACATTTAAAACACCGAGCAGGTTGCGCAGCTGGTATTGGCCTGTGAGATCAAGCGCGTATTCCTCACTTACGCCTGTGTTGCGGTTTACAATTTTTGCGTGAAGTAAATCATCGCGCAGTTCGGAACCGAGGATCTTGTAATTTTTATCGGCGTATTCCAGCTGGCTTTTCATTTCTCTTGCCATGTTGTTAAACACAGCGGCGGTTTCGCTCTGGTACTGACTTACCACAACTGGCACACGGGGTTTGATGATGCCGGCTTTTTCCCTGCTGATCTTTTCAATGGTATCTCCCAGCAGGTTCATGTGATCGAGACTGATGTTGGTGATGAGGCTTGTTTTTGGTGTGATGATGTTGGTTGAATCCAGTCGTCCTCCCAGTCCCACTTCAATGATGGCCACATCTACTTCTTCCTTTGCAAAATAATCAAGCGCAAGTCCAACCGTCCACTCAAAAAAGCTGGGTTGTATTTCCTCAAAAGCATCTTTGTATTTTTCCACGAACTCGGTTACCGCTGTTTTGGGGATCATTTTCCCGTTGATCTTAATGCGTTCCCTGAAATCGATCAGATGCGGCGAAGTGTAAAGTCCTGTTTTGTAACCACACTGTTGCATCACAGCGGCGAGCATGTGGCTGCTCGAGCCTTTGCCATTGGTGCCGGCAACGTGGATGCATTTTAATTTCTGATGTGGTTTGCCGAGCAGCTCGGCTATTTTAATGGTATTGCTCAGGTCGGCCTTGTACGCGGCCGCGCCAATTCTCTGGTACATGGGTAAACGCGCGAATAAATAATCAAGCGTTTGGGTGTATGTCATTTTAATTAAATGAAAAGATGATGGTGATGGTTCCTTTTTGTTCTTCGAATTTTCCGTCTACATTAAATTTGGTTGCCAGTGCGGCCTGCCGTGCTTTTTGTTTAAGGGCTGCGCTGCTGGTGGTGGTACCGCGACCATTTGGACTGGCTTCGATTACGCGGCCTTCTGCATCCACCACAATATCTACCACCACTTTGCCTTCCTCTTTTGTATCGCTTGGCAGTTTGGGAGGTGTAATCACTGTGCGGCCTTTCAGGCTGATACCTATCTTTCCGCCGCCGCCAATGCCACCGCTGCCCGGACCAGAACCAGGACCGGTGCCTTCTCCGTCGCCGCCGCCATCTCCTGTTCCTTTTCCTCCCGAGCCATTTTTAAACGGATCGCCATCGGGCGAGTCATTGTCGCCGGCTTCCTCGTTGTCGCCAACGCCCCCGCCACTTTTACCGGTGTTCTTTTTAAATTTTTCGGCCAGTTTTTCAGCGGCGGTTTTTTCTTTTACCGGTTCTTTTAGCGGAACGGGTTTAATAACAGTGGTGTTGTTTTTTACTTCGGGTTTGTTTTCGGGAATGGGAACTACCTCGCCATCTTCCGCTGTTACGATCTCTTCAGTTTTAGCCGGGGTTTTTTCGGTTACCACATCGGTAACACTGCCCATAGATCCATAATCAATATCATCGTTGCCCACACTCATCATGCCAAGAGAAAGTTCTTGCCCGCCGCCACCGCCGCTTTCAGGAAAGGGTGGATTGGGGGTGATGAGCTGGAAAAAAATAAGGAACAGCATCAGCAGGGTGAAAATGATGGCAGTAAGCACCGCGCTGGTGGCTTTGTATTTATTTTCCTGTGTCCTGCTCAGTTCCATGTTATTTTTTTGTAGCCGCTGTGGCCAAAACAGTTTTACATTTCAGTTTGTAACAGATGGTCATTACGTCTATTTCGTCCTGGATGGTCAGTTCTTTATCAAGGTGCATCAGTACTGTTGGTTCTGTTTGCTGCGCAGCAAGTTTGGAGATCTCCTGTTCAAGACTTTCAAAGGCCACTTCTTTGCTGTTGATGTAATATTTCCTGTCTTTGGTTACCGCCAGGTGGATGGGTTTTTTATTGTTCTCAATGGTTTCGCGCGCCTGCGAGTTAGGCAGGGCCACCTTAATGGCGTTCGGACTCACCATGGTGGAAAGAATGAGAAAAAAAAGCAGCAGAAAGAACATGATGTCGTTCAGCGAGTCGGTGCTTACTTCTGATTCCCTGTGTTTTTTTCTTAAGGCCATGGAAGGTATAAGTTAATGTGCTTAAAAATTGTTTCCTTTATTTGGCAGGCTCGTTCAGCATGTCAAGAAATTTGATCTGCGTGTCTTCCATTCTGTGGGCCAACTTGTCGATGCGCGCATTGAGCCAGTGGTAACAGATAAATGCAAACACACCTACAACAAGTCCTCCTGCGGAGTTCACCATTTTCTGATACAAACCTTTTGAAATGATGTCGATTTCTACTGTTTTGGCGAGCGAGATGTCGTAAAAGATCACAATTACACCCAGGATGGTACCGATAAAACCAAACATGGGAGCAATGCGGCCGATGATGTTGAGCACGTTCAGGTTTTTTTCGAGTTTGGTGATTTCATTGGCGCCACTTTTATCCATCGCGGTCCTGATCTCCTGAACCGGCTGACCTATCCTGGTGATGCCCTGTTCAATCATGGCGCTTTCAGGTGTGTTCATGTTGCGGCACATGGCCACCGCGTTGGAGATGTTGCCACTGTGGATCATTTCTTTCAGACTGCCAACAAAATGGTCGTTGCGTTTCGAGGCTTTGCTGATAAATAACAGTCTTTCAATAAGGATGTAAATTGATACAAGCAGCAGGATGCCCAGGGGAACCATGATGTAACCACCCTTCATGATCATCTCAAAAAGAGAGATCTTTGTTTCTGTGATTTCTCCTGAATCAACTGTTTGAATGCCCGTGGTGAGAGAGTCTTGCGCAGATTCTGCCAGGGAGGCCAGTGAAGCGCCCGACTGTAAAATGAAGTTTAACATTGTAGGAATAGTTTATGACGAAATTAACTTGAAAAGCTGCTGGTAATGTTCAGGCCATAAATGATTTTAAACACCGTTGTGTTTATTATAAGTGGATGGCGGAAAATAGTTACAAAGGAATTCAGGATCCCGCAGGACGCCTGAGCAGTATTTGTTTATTGAAACTGTCCTTCAGAAGTTCTTTGTGCTGTTTTTTGATCCCGAACAGGTTCAGTTTCTCAACCTCACCATCGCGGTAACTGATGAACAGGCGCCCTTCCTTGTTCTGTGAGAGTTTTTCAATGTCGATGAAATGCCTCATTTTATGGTGAATGAGCGACTGGCGGATTTCGATGCGGTCGTCGAAAATAAGCGCGAAAGGGTTAAGTAATAACCACAAAGAGTGAAAAAGCACAATGCCCGCAGGCACCATCACAAGAAAACCGCGCGGATTAACATCTTTTAATAGCGTGTAGCCCCAATACACAAACAACGAACAGATAACCAGGGAAACCAATAAAACCAGTGGATTACGCTCAATAAGCAGCAGTGGTACTTCTTCTTTTTCTTGCTTTTTCACATTGCAAAGTTAAAAATTAAAACTCAGCCTTCTTTTTCAATGGTTTTTAATTTTTAAACTTGTTAAAATTGGCAGTCTGGCCCTTGGATTAACAATAAAAGCTTTTTAAATTGTAACGTTTTAAAAAATTAACCGTTTAATTCACCAACCTGCTTTCAAATTTAACAAATGAGCGTACTTAAACGAACACACATTTTTGCTGTTTCTGTCCTTGCCGGACTCAGCGGTATGGCGCAGACCAGCCTTGTTGAACATCCTATTGCAGACATGCTCGACAGCCTGTCTACACAGAAGATGTTTGAAACAGCTTTTACAAGGCCCATCTTCCCAAAAAACAACAAGTACAAGTTTACGCAGGACAGTGTGCCACGCTACGATGACTATACCTTTCAGGCGCGGCTTGCCAAACTGGATGCTTTGTCTCCGTTTGACCTCGTATACAACGAACACGTAAAAGGCTTCATCAATATGTACACCGTGCGCAAACGCGAAAGTGTAAGCCGGATGATGGGCGTGGCCCAGTTATATTACCCGATGTTTGAAGAAGTGCTGGATAAATACAACATTCCCCTCGAGCTTAAACACCTCGCGGTTGTTGAAAGCGCTTTGATTCCATACGCCCGCTCCAAGGCAGGTGCCATGGGATTGTGGCAGTTCATGTATCCTACCGGTAAAATGTATGGTTTAAATGTTACCTCTTACATCGACGACCGTTGCGATCCGTATAAAGCAACCGTTGCAGCGGCAGAGTATCTGAAAAGTCTTTACAACATGTTTCACGACTGGCAAATGGTGCTGGCCGCTTATAACGCGGGACCGGGAACCATCAGCAAAGCCATCCGCCGCAGTGGCGGTAAAAAAACCTATTGGGAGATCAGGCCTTACCTGCCGCTTGAAACACAGGGATATGTGCCGGCTTTTATTGCAGCCAATTACGTAATGACCCACGGTGCAGAGCATAATATTTATCCTGCCGTTCCGCGTAAAACTTATTTTGAGGTAGATACCGTGGTGGTAAAAGAAGCCATGAACTTCGAACAACTTTCGCAGGCCCTGGATGTGAGCGCTGAAGAGATACTCTATTTTAATCCTCAGTACCGAAAAAATATCATTCCTGCCGGTGGCAATGCCATGTGTCTTCCGAAAAATAAAATCGGCATGTTCCTGAGCAACGAACAGGCCATTTACGCGGCTATCCAGGCGCAGCGAAAAGAAGGTGTGGTGGTTGAATCACTCGCCGAGGTTAAAAAAACACACACGGTTCGTTCAGGTGAAAAACTAAGTACCATTGCCAGGAAATACGGTGTTACAGTGGCGGATCTTAAAACCTGGAACTACATTGGCAAAAAAGGACTGCGGCCAGGAAAAAAACTGGTGGTGTACGTGCGGGATAACAAATCGGTGGCACCAAAACTTGATGTAAATACCGAGAAAAACCTGGCGGCTAAAAAGAACGAGGGTACCAATAACCAACTCGCCGAGAACAGGACGGAAAAATCGCAGCACGCCTATCACAAAGTAAAAAAAGGCGAGACACTCAGCGGTATTGCGAAAAAATACGGCATGAGCTTAAACGAAATAAGGGAACTGAATAACATAAGCGGAAGTGGTCTGAAATACGGGCAAACGCTTAAGGTTGCCAACTGATAATTTTCTCACACAAACGTTTATAAAAAATGTTTCGCAGCAGTTGCGAAACATTTTTTTTATGCCTAATTATGCCGCGTTCTCATTCAACAACACTATTAATTCCCTGATATGAAAAGAGGTATTTACCTGTTTTTTTTGCTTTTTCTGAATAAAGCGCTGCTGGCTCAGGTTACCCAGACAGTAAAGGGCAGAGTGGTTGACAAGGTAACAGGTATTGGCTTACCGGGCGTGGTGGTACAATTGAGAGGCGGACAGGCCAATAATTTTGTGAGCAGCAACGAAGAGGGTTATTACCGCATGAACGCTGTGCCGGTTGGCCGGCAGAGTTTCCTGTTTTCTTTTACAGGGTATAAACCTGTTTCACTTACCGACATCATCATCACTTCGGGTAAAGAAATGGTAATGAATGTTGAACTGGAAGAAAGCACCATCCTGATGGGCGAGGTGGAGGTTAAAGCGAGTTCCGATACCGACGTGGTCAATACCATGCAGTCTGTGAACGTAAAAAGTTTCAGCATTGAGGAAACTGAAAGATATCCCGGCGCGAGACAGGACCCGGCGCGCATGGCCCAGAATTTCGCCGGTGTGCAGGGTACCAACGATTCCCGCAACGATATTGTGATACGCGGTAACAGTCCTGCCGGATTGCTCTGGCGCATGGAAGAAATAGACATTCCAAACCCCAGTCACTTCGCTGTGGCGGGTTCAGCCGGCGGTCCGCAGAGTATCATCAACAACAAGTACCTTGCCAACAGTGAGTTCTACACCGGCGCTTTTCCTGCCAATTATGGCAACGCCCTCGGCGGCGTGTTTGATTTAAAACTGCGTAACGGCAATAACGAAAAACACGAACGCACCTTTCAGCTGGGTGTATTGGGCACTGAACTGGCGCTTGAAGGTCCGCTGAGTAAAAAGTCAGGGGCCAGTTATCTGCTTACTTACCGTTATTCAACGCTCGCGCTTTTTGGCAGTATCAATTTTAAACTGGGAACAAGCGCTATTCCTGACTACCAGGATATCGGTCTTCGTTTAAACTTTCCGACTAAAAAAGCGGGCGTGTTCAGCTTCAGTTCTATTGGTGGTTTAAGCAAGATCAAAATTATTCTGAGCAATACCAGCGAACGGCCCAAAGAACTTTACGGTGATCAGAACCGCGATCAGTATTTTGCTTCCAACATGGGCGTGGGTATTTTTAACCATGTAATTGCGCTCAGCAACAAAACGGTGATGAAAACCAGTCTTGCCTATGGTGTTCAAACGCTGGATGTAGAACATTTTCTGGTTTTGAGAAACAGGGATTTTAAACCCAACGACACCCTCCCTAAAATACTGGGTTATAATTTTTACGAAGGAAAATCAACCCTCTCCTGGTTTGTGAAACATAAAATAAATGCCCGCAACAGTTTAAAGGCCGGCTTTTTTCTCAACAGGATCGACGTGAATTTTAATGACTCCATTAAATTTAATTCGCTCTACGATACCATCGCAGCGGTGGTGAGCAACAAACCCTTTAAAAAAAGAATGCAGAACAGGTCGTCGTTTTATCTTGTACAACCTTACATCACCTACGTTCATAAGTTCAACGAAAAATTAAGTCTGCAGGCTGGTGTGTTTGCCCAGTTACTCAGCCTGAATAACCGTTACAGTGTAGAGCCCCGTGCCAGCATCCGTTACCAGTATAAAAACAACCAGGTACTCAGTTTCGCTTATGGCATGCACAGCCAGATGCAATCCACCTACCTGTATTTCGCCATTCCCGACAGTATTGTGCGCGACCGGCAGGTAACGGCCAATACAACCAGATCGATGGACAATAGGTCTCTGGATTTCAGTAAAAGCCAGCACCTGGTAATGGGTTACGATCTTTTTGCAACGAGATACCTTAAGTTTAAAACGGAATTGTATTACCAGTATTTGTGGAATGTGCCTGTTTATGCGGTTCCTTCAAGCGTGTCGGCCATTAACAGGGGCGCTACCTTTAACAGGTTTTTTCCGGTATACACCATGCAGAATACCGGCACCGGTTATAATTATGGCATAGAACTCACCATTGAAAAACTATACCACCGCCACTATTTTTTTATGATGAGCGGCAGTTTGTTTGAAAGCAAATACACCGGCAGCAACGGAAAAACCTTTGATACGGATTTTAACGGTAACTACATGCTCAACGTGCTGGCCGGCCTGGAATACAATATCGGTCGCGATAAAAAAGACATACTGAGTTTTGGTACAAAGATCACTTACGGCGGAGGCAAACGTTACTCTCCGGTGAACAGGGCTGCCAGCGATGCCATCATGGATGTAGTGCCGCAGGACGATCTTGTGAACACTTTGCAGTTTCCAGCTTACAACCGTTTTGATCTCAGGATCTCCTACAAGATCAATGGCAAAAAAGTGGGTACAGAAATTGCTCTCGACCTTGTGAACGTGCTGAACACCCGAAACGTACTGGCACTGAGTTACGCGCCCGATCCTGCCAATCTCGCAGCTGATCCCTGGGTGAGAAATTACCAGCTGGGATTTCTTCCCCTCTTTTATGTGAAATTCGATTTTTAATCACGCGGTTTTACGGAAAGTTTTTCCCGCCGGTTATTTTAAGATAAATCCTAATTTTATGGTCTATGACTCAGATTCTTATTATTGGCGCCGGCCGCTCAGCCACGTCTCTTATCGGTTACCTGTTAAATCACTCATCGCAGTTTGACTGGAAGATCACAGTGGCAGATGTAGACGTGAACCTGGCCCGCGAAAAAGTGGGAGGTCACCCGAATGGCACACCAATCAGTTTTGACATCAGGAATGAAGAACAGCGCCGTTTTACCATCGGTCAGCACGACCTGGTAATCTCTATGCTGCCTGCATTTATGCACGGCGATGTAGCCCGCGACTGTGTTGAGTTTGGCAAACATCTCGCGACCGCCAGTTATGTAAGCCAGGAAATAAAGCTGCTCGAAGGCGAAGCCAGAAAAAAAAATCTTTTGCTTCTCAATGAGTGTGGTCTTGATCCGGGTCTTGATCATGCGAGCGCCATGAAGATCATTGACGATATTAAAATAGCAGGCGGCCATGTTACCGGTTTCCGCTCGTATTGCGGCGGACTTGTTGCGCCTGAAAGCAATGACAATCCCTGGGGTTACAAGTTCAGCTGGAACCCGCGGAACGTGGTGCTGGCGGGTCAGGGTACCGCGCAATACCTCGAAGACGGTGAGATCAAATTTATTCCATACAACCGTTTGTTCACCCAAACCGATGTGATTGACATTAAAGACTACGGAAAGTTTGATGCCTATGCCAACCGCGACAGCATCAGTTACATGGATGTTTACGGATTAAACGATGTGAAAACCATGCTGCGCGGAACGCTCCGTCAACACGGGTATTGCAAGGCCTGGAACGTTTTTGTAAAACTGGGACTTACAGATGATACTTCCCGCATTTCGCACGCCAAGGATCTCACTTACACTTCCTTACTGGCTGCTTTTCTTCCACCGGCAGCAGGCAGCGTAAAAGACCGCCTTAAAATATTTATGGGCAATGCCTGGGACCAGGAGATCGAAACCATGCTCGATTATCTTGAACTGTTTTCAGATAAAAAGATCAACATTGCAGAGGGCACACCGGCCCAGTTGCTTCAGGTTTTGCTGGAAGAAAAATGGAAACTTGTTCAGGGAGATAAAGACATGATTGTGATGGAGCACCAGTTTGAATACACTGTAGAAGATCTGCCCGAAACGATTCTTAAATTAAAATCCTCGCTGGTTGTAACAGGTAAAGATGAACACCACACAGCCATGGCGCTCACGGTGGGACTTCCGCTTGCCATTACAGTCAAGAATTTTTTAACCGGTGGCTTTTCGCTCAGCGGTGTTCAGATCCCCACAAGAAAAGAAATTTATGAACCCCTGCTCACCGAACTCGAAGAACATGGCATCGTATTTAACGAACGGTTAATGAAATAATGCCTCAGACCTCTGATAATACGCTTGTTCAAAAACTGAAACAGCCTTATGTTTTCGACAGCAGTCCGGCTAAACGCCTGACGCTCAGCTTTTCGGTGGGTGTGTTTGTTTTTCTTTTTTTATTTGTTTTTAAACCTTTCGGACTCAACCTCGTTGCCGCGCACATCGGCTGGATCACGGCTGGTTACGGACTGATCACCTTTGTGGTGATGGCGCTGGTAAACGTTGGTCTGCTGTTTGTTTTTCCTTCCTATTACAATGAAGCAAACTGGACGGTGTCGCGGGAAATTCTGCTGAATCTTCTGAACGTCTCACTGATCGGTCTGGCCAACACCCTTTACAGCGCCGCACTCGGTTTTATTGAATTTACCCTGCCCAACATCCTGCTGTTTGAGTTGTTCACCTTTACGATCGGTTTTTTCCCTGTTTCTATTCTGGTCATGATGAGGGAGGCCCGTTTAAAAAAGGAATTTGAATCAGGTTCGGCACTTCTGACGGGACAGATTGAACAACACCGGGAGCATACGGTGGATCATCCCACAGCGAACATTGTCATCAGCTCTGAAAATGGCCGTGAGCAATTATTGCTGGATGAAGAGCAGTTGTTGTTTATCCGCGCTGCCGAAAATTACGTGGAAGTACATTATTTGCTTAAGCAGCAGCTCCAGCGAAAACTCATCAGAACCACGATGAAGTCGGTTTGCGACACAGTAGCGCATTTACCTGGCCTCTTCCGTTGTCACAAAAGTTACCTCGTTAATCTCAGTAAGGTAAAACGGGTCTCCGGCAACGCCCAGGGATTCAAACTTCACCTCGCGCAGAGTGAAGAGCCTGTTCCGGTATCACGCAACCTGAACCAGGAGATCAAAAAACGCTTTCCTGTTTGACCCATCTGCCTTGCATTTCGTCACAGGCCCTAGCAGATAAACCCTTTAACTGTTGTTTGTCCCAATTATATTGCACCGCGGTGTCCGTGCCATCATCTTTGCAGGCATGGAAAAATTCACACTTTATCAATCGATCCTTGTGCTTCACATTGTGGCAGGCACATTGGCGCTGCTCGGCGGCATTTTTATTCTGATCCGTAAAAAAGGAGATGTCTGGCACAGGAGGTCGGGCAGGCTGTTTTATTACGCCATGGTGATAGTTTGTATTTCTGCTGTACTGATGGCTTTCAAAAAAAGCAATGTATTTCTGCTGCTCATCGGTATTTTTTCATTTTATCAGAATTACGCGGGCCGTCGGGCCATAGTTAACCGGTCACTTCAGCCTTCGGTTGGCGACTGGCTGGTTTGGGGGCTGGCCCTCGTAAACGGGGTGGTAATGGTTGTTTCGTTTAACTTTTTGTTATTGGTGTTCGGATTGATCAGCCTGTCAGCAAGTTTTAATCATGGCCGTTTGCTTTTCAGGAAACAACGCGGCGGTACACTCCCTGCCAATGCCTGGCTGGGATTGCACATCGGCATGATGATGGGTGCTTTTATCGCGACTACCACCGCCTTTATTGTAGCTAACCTGCCTGATTCGGCCATCAACTGGGCTCCTTCATGGGTATTCTGGCTCTCACCCACGTTTATCATGGTGCCACTCATAGTTGTATGGACAAACAGGTACGCACCCCTTACAAAAACCCGAAAAGCATGAGGCTCACATTAATTTTTAGTTTTTTGGGGATCGCTTTGGAGTTAATGTCACAGCCTTACGTTACCGGTGGAAAAACGCGGCACCGCTTTGCACAACTGAATTTTGGCACCGATCTCCGCGGTTTTTTGCCATGGTCCCAACGAACAGGTCCGGCTATTCTTGCCGGTCCGCTGCTTGAGAACCGGTTCATCATTGGCGGAACGCATTTCTGGGGCCATGCAGATTTTTACATTGCCATTCCTGTTGCTGCACCCCTTAAAAATGATTTTAAAACAGGAACAGAAACGGGGTTTAAATTTTTCCCCTGGGCACTCAGTTCAGAGAAACTGCGGCCCTTTGTGGCAGTTGCTGTGATGCCCGTTTCGTTTCGCCGCAATGAAGGCGCTTTGATGAGCAGGCTGCGTTATCCTTTGAGCGCCGGACTGGTCTGGCTGCAACGCAACAAGCTGATAGAGGTCTCCCTGGGTTTTGATCCGGCCACAAGGCTGAATTATTACACAAGCCGTACAAGTGTTGCGATTGTAAAAACGCCACCGGTGTACGCGGCGCTATCCTTTAAATACATGTTGGAAACCACTCTGAGCGCCGAAAAAGCGTGGAACAATGGCAGCAGTCGATATCTGGCCGACTCATTGGGAAAGGCGGGGCGCTTGAATGGATTTTCGATAGCTCTCGGTCCCTCATCTGCTTTTTTTCTGAAACGTTCAGCGCATACACAACAGCGGGCACCTTATGCCGACGACCATCGTTTTTCTGACGTGTTCCCGGAGTTAGGATTGGGTTACTATTGGTACCGGCCCGATCTGCAGGTGAATTATGTGTGGCGACGCGTGCAGAGTCAAATCTCGGCGCATGGTTATACCCAGCAGTTAAAACGCAGCGCCCACACGCTGGAGCTGTTTCATTTTGCCGGGGATTACCATGGTTTTGTTCCTTTCTTCGGCGCGGCAATCAGTTACGAGCGTCTATACGCGCGCGAATCAGAGGATGAGGCATCACATACATGGAGTCGTGACCGGTTGAAAGGAGGCATCACGATAGGGTGGGACATACGGCCCGACAGATTACAATCTTGGTACCTGCGCACCAACATCCGTTATTTTCCGTCACTCTACCTTGACGCGGAGTTTGGAAAGATCAGCCTGGATCAGCTGGAAGTCAACTTCATTCAGTTGGTAATTTATCCTCAAAGATTTTTCAGAAGATAAGATCAATGGCCTTTTTGCGCCGCTTTCATCTGGTCCTGAAATTCTTTAAAGGTCATCATTTTATAACCTTCAGTATTTGGAACAAAAAGAGCATCATCCAGATTGTCGGTGCTGATCTCAGTAGTGGTCATTAAAAATTTAACTTCATTGCCTTCCATGTCTGTAGTGGTTTCCATGGCAAGCGCGTGACCCTTCAGGTCGCCAAAGTCGTTCATGTTGCGCGAAGGACCTTTTGGAAGCGTTAATTTGATTTTTTCGGTGTACCACACAATGGTCTTGATCTCTTTTTTGTCTTTGCCTGTGCTGGTAACAATGGCCTTCGAACATTCGTATCCTGCAATGGTGCGTTTTTCATCAACGTACTCAATTTTTGGTTTCGACCTGTCTTTTCCCGACGATTCCAGTTCTTCTTTTGTGGCGGTGTAGCCACTTTTATTACCCATCATATCGTTGAGAGAGGTCATTTGTTTGCCATCAAAAAAAACAGTGGAACTGAACATCATGCTGCTTAATTCGGTTTTGCTTTTGTTTCCCTTGATGTAGGTAACAATGTCCTGTTCGCTGTAGGCGGCATATTCAGGCGGCAGCCCTTCGGCTCTCACATTCATTTTAATGGTGTAACTCTCCTGGGCATTGAGAGAAAAAAAAGTGAGGCACATAAAGGCCTGAAGTAATATTTTTTTCATTTGCTGAGTGGTAAAGATGTGTATCTCAAATATACACAAATAAAAAACGGAACTATTGAAGGTCCTTAAAGAATTTATCCATCTGTTCGCGGGTCACAACTTCCATGCCGGGCGGCACGTCAAAGCTGTTATCGGGCACCTCTACGTTTTTAAAAGATTTTGCGACAAAACGCATTTCCATGCCCCATTTTTTAATTCTGTAATCCAGTAGAACGCCTTTAATGGCGGCATAAGGTGTGAGCAGATTCGAGCTGTCCATTCCCAGTTCTTTGGTATACCAGGCATCAAACTTAACACCCGGTTCATTGACCTTGATCACTTTTACCTTGTAACATTTAAAGCCAAGGATGTCACGGGTTTCTTTTGTTTCTTCGAATTTGAGCTGATTCTGAAGGTTATCGTTTTTAAGATCCTCAGCGGTTTCGTAACACACCTGTTTGATGTTCATGAACTTGATGGTCTGTGCCATGGTCTGGGTGCGGGTGTCACCAATAATAGACATGTTAAACATGCCCATGGTGCTCATGTCCATTACAAATTTGTTTTTTTTGAATTTCAGGGTAGCTGCATCGGGAGCAAAACCATAAAGCGGGTGGGTTTCGTCTATGGCGCGGGTCACAAACTCTATCACACCTTCCTGGTCGCCGCTGGCTTTATTTTTGTCGCCGCAGGAAAATAAAAATAACAAGACAACTCCTGCAAGAGAAAAGCGTGTTACTATTAAATGTGAAATACTCAACGTTTGTGCGCAATGCTAAAGTAACAATTTATAATAAAAAAAAGGATGATTACTTCAGGGTCACAACTTTGTCAACGGTTTTGCCTTCTTCAAGCTTAATGATACCGAAACCTGTCAGGGTTTTGGTAGCCACCACTTTGGTCGCTTTGATGTCGTAGATCGCAGGAAGTTTAAAGGTAAAATACACCTGCCCGTCGGTATCAGTGTTGCCGTTGGCCATTACATCGGCAGTGTAGGTGGTTTTCCCGTCAGGACTTTTTACAGTGGCATATAATAACACACCCGCGTCGTTAACGGGTACCCCCGTGCTGTCAACGCATTGAATGGTTGCTTTGCAGTCTGTTTCTTTCACGCATGAAGTGGCGGTAAAAAGAAAACCAGACAGAAAGAATCCGGCAACTAGCAGAGCAAGAGGTTTCATGGATGAGTGATTATTTTTTTATTCGGATGAATACTTTAAAAATTTGCCTTGTGTGGGCTATACTCCGTTAATATTAAAGATATTAGCCAAACAAATATAGAAAAATTGTTTTACATGCAAAATTTTATTTGGAAAGCGCTGCTCCTGCTGGGTATTTCAGGGGCTGGCAGGGCCCAGACCTATGGCACCGAAACGGTGGTCATCACCACTTCCGAAGGCAGTTTATACATCCGGCTTTACACCGAAACACCCTTACACCGGGCCAATTTCATCAGTCTCGCCGAAAAAGGCACTTTCGATTCACTTTTACTTCACCGTGTCATCAATGGTTTTATGATCCAGGGCGGAGACCCGCTCAGCAAAAGGGCCGCGCCGGGAGATTCTCTGGGGCATGGCGATCTGGGCTACATGGTTCCTGCGGAGTTTAACAGAAAACTCATTCACACGCGCGGAAAACTCTGCGCTGCCCGCGAGAGCGATGATATCAATCCTGAGCGGGGGTCGAGCGCCTCACAGTTTTATCTTGTGCAGGGAAAAAAACGCACGCCGGAAGAACTGAAAAAATATGAAGACAGAATCAACAGAGCCCGTTACCTCCAGGTGGCCGCCGCCTTTATGAAAAGCGAGGAAGGGTTGGCGCTGAAAAAACGATACAAAAGTCTGAAGGACAGCGGTGCTGCTGACAGCGCGTCGGTTTTAAATGCCAGGATTGAAGAGCGGATCAGGCTTCGTTATGAAGAAACACCGCCGTTTGTTTTTTCTGAGGAAGAAAGAGCAGCGTACGCTTCGGTAGGAGGAACACCTCACCTCGATGGCACTTATACCGTTTTTGGTGAAGTGGTGCAGGGCCTTGAAGTCATTGACCGGATTGCCGCTGTAAAAACAGACAAACGCGACCGGCCACTGAAAGACATCAGGATGCAGGTAAAAATTTTACGCTGATTTCAAAGCGCTGCCTTGGCTGCAGCTACAGTGTTTTTTGAGTTGCCCACAAAGATCTTTTCACCGATGATGATCACGGGTCTTTTTAAAAACGTGTATTCGGATAAGATCAGGTTTTTGTATTCAGCTTCAGTGGAAGGTTTTGGATCAAGGGTTTTGTATTTGAGCGCCACCCTGCTGAAGAGCGATTCATAGGAACCGCTTAACTTTTTCATTTCACTGATTTGCGCCGGCGTGATTTTCTTGGTTTTAATGTCCTGAAAAATAAATTTTTTGTCATTCAGTCCAAGTTCGCTGATGATGCGCGCGCAGGTGCTGCAGGAACTCAGGTAATATATTTTTTTCATAATGTTTTAAGGCATTAACAAAGCAGGGGCGTCTTTCACCTTTTCTTTCAGAAGCGCTATTTTTAAAACGTCTTCCATCTGGGTCACATAATGGAAGGTCAGGCCTTTCAGATAATCGGGTTTAATGTCATCCACATCTTTTTTATTGTCTTCGCTCAGAATAATTTCTTTGATCCCGGCTCTTTTTGCGGCAAGGAGTTTTTCTTTGATCCCGCCCACAGGCAGCACTTTACCGCGCAGCGTTATTTCGCCGGTCATGGCCAGCGCTTTTTTTACTTTACGTTTTGTAAAGGCGCTGGCGAGACTTGTGAGCATGGAGATACCCGCGCTCGGACCATCTTTTGGCGTTGCGCCCTCCGGAACGTGGATGTGAATGTTGTTTTCTTC